>URSI01000180.1 GCA_900550505.1 uncultured Eubacteriales bacterium | reverse complement strand
TTTTCTGACTCATTATAGCACCGGGGACATACTTTGTCAATACGACAAGAGCCCGAGGAAAGCCACCAAAACGCTTGTTTCACGCGAATTTAGTCGCAAAACCGCACCAGTTGTAGAAAAAGCTCGGTTAGTGTTTGAATAAAAGCTGACAGGTTTGAGCATACTCAAAGCATAACAGTATAAGGAGCGATAACTATGGTACTGACACAAAAAGAAGCATCTCTTATCAAGGAGCTGCGCGAACAGGAACTGCTGTGCATCGACAAATATTCACGCAGCGCAGCAGCGGCATCCGACACAAAGCTTCGCGATCTTTTCGCAGACATCGAGCAGATCGAAAGGACGCATTTGTCTACACTTGAGGGGATAGACGGTTCTTCCCCGTCGGCTCCGCCTCCCGCTTCCCGCCCCGCCGGATGCGAATGTGCGGCACCAGGCTGCGATGCCCGCGCCAACGACAAATATCTCTGCACCGATGCACTTGCCGCGGAAAAACACGCCTCGTCACTTTACGACACCTGCATATTCGAATTCCGTGACGACAACGTCAGAGACCAGCTCAACCACATTCAGAAAGAAGAACAGCAACACGGCAAACGGATCTACGACTATATGTCGGCGAACATGATGTATTAGACCATTCACAGCATGAACGGCACCGCAATGCGGTGCCGTTCGTCTCTGAAAGTAATGCACATATCCCACGACGCCCGGCAGCGGATTACGTCTACCGGATAAATGCGTGCTTCACATACATAAAGTCCGCCGTGTCCGCCCTGCACGTTCTTTCACGGTCTGTCGGAAAATGACGCTTTTCATAATGCGTTGACATAATCAATCCACAGCCTGTGGAAAACGCTGTGGAAAACTATCGGTTAACGGGATCCGCATCAAAGTACGATTACCGACCGCAAGCTGAGTCAATCATCGTCAACCGCCAGTTCATCCCTGAAGTATGCCCGTGTGAAAGCGCGGTTCTCAAGTGAGTCTATGACCTCAAACCTCATGTAATCCATTTCCGGCAGTATACGATATGAACATTCGGTGATGGTTTTTCCCTTCTCAGCCACGGCAAATTCCTGTGCGCGGCAATTGCTCCGGCAGTAAACAGCTTTTGCTCCAGAAGTTTTCAGATGCACCCTTCCGTCTTCAACATACAATTCCTCGACAGTCGCACCGGTAGAAGCATAAAAATCACCCCGTTCAAGCGCCGTCATGATATCATCATATCCCAGTGAAGGCGACTTGATCTGGACATGACCGCCAAAGGAATCACACCTGACCGAATCCAGCGGGAATCCGTTGTGATTATCGTCGGCAGCCACTGCAAACACCCGCTTGCCCGCGCGCAGCATATCCTCATACGCTTGTGTGTTGAAATCGTAATTTCCTTCCGTAACACACCCCGTATTGAATATTTCCATGGCGAAAAAGCCGTCCAGAGGCATATAATCCGGATATCTTTCAAGCGACCACTCCGGATGATTATAACAGACAAGGAACCCGTCGTCCGTCATTTTCCTGATATAATCGTTTATCGCCGCCTTGTCCCGGTAGTCCGCGCAGGCGCTCAGGAGAACGGCCGACTTGTCGGGCGACGGGTGCTTATCATAAACATTAAGGTGACATACCTTTTTATTCGCCCAGCTTCCCTCTTCGCACGCGTCGACCTCATACCCGCAGATAGCAAGGAATCCGTCGTCGTTCAGTTCATCGTGCATACAATAAGTGTTGTGATCCGTAAAAGCCACCACACTGTAACCGCGTTTTTTATACTCTTCTTTCAGCTGCTCTACGGTCAGGCGTCCGTCCGACACCGTGCTGTGGCAATGCAGGTTTGCTTTATAAAAGCTCCCCTTTTGCGGTAAAAGATACTTTCTTTTCATTTTTTCGTCGCCTCCGGCAAATATTTTGAAGCATCCGCGCCGTGACGGATAAGGTCGCGCACGAGCGTGGACGAAATGTGTGCATACTCTGCCGACGCAGGCAGCACCAGGGTTTCGACCCCGGCAAGCTCGCTGTTTATATGCGCCAGCATGTATTCGTAATCAAAATCGGTGCCGTTCCTTGCGCCTTTGACTATGACCGAACCGGTCTCAGCGGCTATATCGGCGACAAGTTCCGAGCTGCGTATGACCTCGACGTTCTTCAGGCACGCAAATGCTTCCCTGCAACGTCTCGTGCGTTCATCGGCATCGAACATCATATGCTTTTCACCGTTATCCGATACCACCACCGTAACGCGGTCAAATATCTCTGCGGCACGCCGTACAAGATCGTAATGCCCGGCAGTTACCGGGTCATAGCTGCCCGGTATGATCGCATTTTTCATATCTTGTCCTCCCCGTCATATTCGAGCATCGTCACAAATGTCTTGCCGTAACGGTAGCGGCGCCTCACACGGCAACGCTCCGGCTCAGGCAAGCCGTCGGTATCGCTTTCACACACGACCAGTGCTCCGGGCGCAAGACGCCCCGACTTTGCCAGTCTGTCTGCTATCTCCGCCGTCGCTTTTTCGGCATATGGCGGATCAAGGAACACCAGATCGAAAACATCCTTTGTGCTTTTAAGGTATTCCGTATAATCGCAGCAATACACCCTGCACTTCGGGTAAAGCCCTGCGCGCCTGGCATTATCGGCCGCAATATCAGCCGCATCCCGCGAGGCATCGACCATCACCGCCGACGCGGCTCCCCGGCTCAGCGCCTCAAGCGCCAGCTGCCCGCTGCCGCAAAACAGGTCAAGCACTTTACGCCCCTCTATCTCAAACTGCAAAGCGGAAAACAATCCTTCTTTGACACGTTCGCCGGTGGGTCTCGTAGCCTCGCCCTCCGGCGTTTTCAGTCTCGTACCTCTTGCACTGCCTGTGATTATACGCATATCGCCTTTACTCCCCCTTGACGTCATCGCCGAGCGCATTACGAATATTCTGCGCGTCACGCTCGGTTATGCCTCTGACACTCATAAGTTCTTCCTTCGTTGCAGCCCTGACAC
>URSI01000179.1 GCA_900550505.1 uncultured Eubacteriales bacterium | reverse complement strand
ATTACCGCCGTGCGGTTGACAAAACCGTACGGCGGTAATATAATACCCCATGAGGAAATCATCAGAGCGGCGTGTCCGCTCTTCCGTCCCGAAAGGATGAAAAAGGCATGTCATTTTTACTGAGCGCACACAGCCGTGTCCATTTTGTCGGCATAGGCGGTATAAGTATGTCGGCACTTGCGCTTATAATGAAGCGCCGCGGATACCGCGTTACCGGCTACGATCTCCGCCGTCCGCCTGCAACACAAAAGCTTGAGGCGGAAGGTATAGAAATAAGCTACACTGCCGACGGAAAGCTTGCTGCGTGCTCTGACCTGTGCGTCTACTCCGCTGCCATACATGACGACCATCCGGAGTTGATCGCCGCGCGTGCGGCCGGAGCGGAAATGGTCAGCCGCGCGGAGCTGCTCGGAACTATCGCAAAGGACTACAGCAACAGCATAGCAATCGCGGGAACTCATGGTAAATCGACCACGAGCGGTATGCTCTCTCAGATATTTCTATCGTGCGAAAGTGCCGACCCCACCATTCTGGTTGGCGCTGAGCTGCCCGCGCTGCATTCGACCTTCCGAACCGGAAGCGACGGCAACTTCATTTTCGAAGCGTGCGAATATAAAGATTCGTTTCTGAGCTTTTATCCGACGATGTGCATCGTGCTCAACGTGGAGCTTGATCACACGGACTATTTTCACGATATCGATCAAATGCGGCGCTCCTTCACACAATTTCTGCGTAACAGCCAAAGCAAAACGGCGGTAGTGAATGCAGACTGCCCCAACGCGCTTAAAGCAGCTGAGGAAAGCGGCTGCGAGCTGCATACTTTTTCACTCAAAGTCCGGGGCGGCGAATTCTATCCAGAGAACATGCGCTTTGAAAACGGGCACGCAGTATTTATCCTTTGCAGGAATGAAAAACGGCTTTTTGAGGTGTCGCTTTCGGTGCCGGGGATCCACAATGTATCTAACGCTCTGGCCGCCTCTGCCGCAGCTTTGATAAGCGGTGTTCCTGCGGACGCGATCTGCAGGGGACTTTCGGACTTCACCGGGGTCTGCCGGAGATTCGAATACAAAGGTCTTTGTAACGGCGCACGTGTGTATGATGATTATGCGCATCACCCCGACGAGGTCAGAGCCACCCTTGATGCGGCAAAAGGTCTGGGGGCTTCGAGGATCGTGGTGGCGTTTGAGCCTCACACATACTCAAGGCTTCATGACTTTCTGCACGGGTTTGCAAGCGTGCTCAGGCGCGCGGACGTCGTTTGTATAGCACCGGTCTACGCCGCTCGAGAGACGGAAACTTTCGGCTGTAATTCCGGCACACTGGCAACACTGATACCGGGCGCAAAAGCATTCGAGAATTACGAAACGCTTGAACAACATCTGCGGAGCGTGCTTCAAGCCGGAGATATAATGATCACAATGGGTGCGGGCGACGTGACACATCTCGCGGCTGCGCTTACATCCGACTGACCGTGCTTGACATTTTTATCATTTAACACAACATCAGCTATGACCATTTGAGCATTTATTTCAACAACAAAAATGGAAGAGGTACCGTTCATTGAGAATATCTAAATTGTTTTTTTCAGCTACGCTTATGATCCTTGTCTTTTCTGTCGTCTTGACATCATGCGCCGACATGAGAGAATATCTCACTTCGGAAGACATTGACGAAATCTCAGTCACTTCTCCTGAAACGTCGGTTTCTCCGGACACTGGTAAACCTCTCATAAGGATCAATGAAGATGAGAAGGTCGTGGTAATAAAAAAAGGCAGTACTGTTGATCTAATGTCGGGCGTTTCGGGTATCGACAGGCGAGACGGCGACATAACCGAGAAAATATACGTTGACGACGGCGGACTGGATACACAGGTGCCCGGCGAATATACGGTAACGTATTCGCTGTCGGACAATGCGGGAAATGAGGCTGATGTTGTGTCAAGGATAGTAATTGTACGCGAAACCGACGTACTCAAGGCGCCCGAGCTTTGGGAAGAAACTATACCCGGCGAAAAGCCGGCGCCAAAAGCTCCCGGTATTTTCGGCGGCGCCTGGTATCATAAGGTCGTTTCATCCAAGGACAAGTGGTGCGGAATGGAAGCTACCGTCACCCTGCCTGAAGTCAACATACTCCGATATGAGGGAGACTTTGACTCGACGCTCAATGCAGATCCGGATGCGAAGAACCTGGACAATCCGTCCGTGTACTTCGGAGGAAACGCAGGAAGCGAGTCCGATGTCGGTCTCTCATTCTCCCGTGCGCTCGTAGATGTTGACAACCAAATACTGAGTACGGGGTGTATCGCGTTCAGACCGTTTTGGCGCTACATAACCTCGGAGGATCAGGATGTCGGCGGTTATGAGACACACAACGGCGAGTATGCGGTATCTGCAAACGGCAATAACTGTATAGCCAACTATCACTGGAGATATACGGAATACTACTATCTGCCGGGCGACACATTACGGTGTATTATTTATATTCCGGAACCCGGCAAAATGCAATTGCAGATCGAAGTTATTTCCAAATCGACGCTTCCCTCCTCTGTCGAGACGCGCGAAAAATATGGCTGGAAAGATCCGGAAAACTTTTTGAGCCCCGTTTTTGCAGCACCGGGCCACGGCACAGGTGTGGACGCCGAGTATAAAAGAGTCAATGCAATCGACCAAGTAGGGAACGAAGGCGCAACCGCAATATCTACCGAAACACGGGTGACAAATGCGGTATGGCACGAGACCTTCCTTTACCGTGAAATCGAAGGAAAAGTATACAGGGTTCCGATGAACTCTGACAGAAGCGCATTCACAAATGCCCCGGTCGACTCGGCCTTCAGTATCAGTACCGAAGGAGCAACGTCTGAGCTTGGCGGTGAAACAGTAGATATTCATCCGGCTACCGTCGGTCAATAATTTCACGGAATATTTCAGCAAAAAATATACGCAAATTGCAAATAACACTTGCACATGTACAAAGTGTATGCTACAATCACTCCAA
>URSI01000178.1 GCA_900550505.1 uncultured Eubacteriales bacterium | reverse complement strand
GTGGGACGCGGCGCCGTAGGCAAGGGAGGTATCGTGAGAGATATGCACGCGGTGCGCGAATGCATCGCCCGGCTTACGGAAACGGCATACCGCAGCGGATTTGCTATTGAGGATACCGCAGAATCACCTGTCAAGGGCGGTGACGGTAACACCGAATATCTTGCCTGGTTCAGGAAGGAGCATTGATGTGCGCGTATATATCGTGGTGAACGAAAACAAATCGGGAGCGGCCGATGCAGCTTCGCGGCTCCGCGGGATATTACGGTCCGCCGGCATAGAGGAAAGCGTTTCCAAAAACGACGCCGATGTGATAGTTGCACTCGGCGGCGACGGGACGATACTTGCACAGGCCGGGTCTTGTCAGCCGGTGCTCGGCATAAATCTGGGCAGGCTCGGGTACATGACCGGACTTGAGACTGCCGAGATGCACCTTGCGGCATTGTTAGGCGACGGCGAAACGTTTGAGACGGTCGAACGGATGATGCTGGACGCGGAGGTAATAAGGGACGGTGAGGTCATACGCGTCGGGTCGGCTTTGAACGAAGCGGTGATAACACGAAGCGGCTTGCCGCAGCTTGCAGACCTGGAGCTGAGGTTTGACGGGCAGATCGTGGCGACTTACAGCGCGGACGGATTGATAGTAGCCACTCCTACGGGCAGTACGGCATATTCCATGTCTGCCGGAGGTCCTCTTGCGGATCCGAGACTTAATATCATGATAGTTACGCCAATATGTCCGCACAACCCGGCAAAGTCACGGGCTTTGGTGACCTCCGGGGACACGGTGACGGAGGTGATACCGCTGCCGTCAAGAGCGGACGGACTGTGCCTGTCGCTGGACGGTCATTGTGAGTTCGGGCTGAGATGCGGCGACCGTGTCAGACTGAAGCGCAGTCTCTCGACGACCAAGCTTGTCAAGCTTCGCAATAAATCCTTTGGCAGTCTTCTTTATGTTACTGAATGAGGGGAAATTTCCGGATGAAAAAAGAGCGACAGAAAATGCTGCTGAGCCTTATCTCCAAATATGAGATATCCACGCAGGAGGAACTGACGCAGCGCCTGGCGCAGGCGGGCTTTGTGACCACTCAGGCTACAATATCGCGCGATATGAAGGAGTTGGGGATAGACAAGATCAACTCTTCATACGCCCGCGTCGGGGCAAACGACAAAGGCTCAAAATATCTGAAAATACTGTCCGAAAGCGTGGTTTCGGTCGATCATGCACAGAATCTCGTGGTGGTAAAGACGTATTCCGGGATGGGAGCGGCCGCGGGTGCCGCGCTCGACGCATTGTCCATGAAAACCGTGGTGGGATGCATCGCGGGTGACGACACCGTTTTGCTGGTGACACGTACTCCGTCAGAAGCACAGAAACTGTGCGGTGCACTTACTGAATACCATATAGGCTGAAATTTTACCATTGGTAAGGACGGTGAGCAAAATGCTGGTTTCGCTCCACATAGAGAACATAGCGGTTATACGTAAGCTGACGGTGGATCTGGATGAAGGCTTCACGGTGCTCACCGGTGAGACCGGAGCGGGCAAGAGCATACTCATAGATTCACTGGCGCTGCTCTGCGGAGCGCGCAGTGACCGTGAGCTGATACGCACGGGCGAGGATTATGCGCTCGTGGAGGGTTGCTTTGCCTGTCGTGCAGGGGATATCCCGCAGGATTTTACGCCCGACGAGGACGGGCTTGTGGTGGTCACCCGCCGCATCACCTCTGACGGACGCAGCACTGCGCGCGTAAACGGCCGCACGGTACCGCTGCAGAAGCTGAAGGAGCTGACGGGTGGTCTGATAAGCATACACGGGCAGCAGGATACTCAGATGCTGCGCGACAGGGATGCGATGCGTGAGTTCTTGGATGAGTATTCACATACAGGTGAGGAAAAGCGCAGTTATCAGGAGGCGTATTCGACTTTGCTGGAGCTGCGTTCAAAGCAGAAGAAGCTCGACCGGGATGAGGACGAGAGGCGTAAACGCGCGGATTTTCTTGCATACAGGATAGCCGAGCTTGAAGCAGCCGACCTGAAAGAAGGAGAGGAAGAGGAACTGCGCGCCGAACGCACAAGGCTCAGAAATCTTGAGAATATCAACCGTGCGTGTCTCGGAGCGTATTCTGCACTTTATGACAACGGAGAGTCGCCTGCGGCTGTGGAACTGCTCGGTATGGCAGCGTCGCAGCTTGAAGAGGCGGGAAAGTTCGTACCGGAGCTTGCCGATCTCGCAAACAAACTGCACGGCATGAAATGTGACGCCGAAGATGCCGCCGAATCGGCACGTCGCGCAGTGGATGAAGAATCCGACGGCTCGAGCCTTGAAAGGATAGAAGAACGCCTGTTGAGACTTGCCGAATTGCGGCGCAAATACGGTGATGTGTCAAACGCAATGCAGGAACTTGAAAAGATGCGCTCGGAACTCGACGAGCTGCAGCACGCCGACGAAACGGCGGAACTGCTGATGCACCGGCTTAAGGCTCAGGAATCCGAAGTTGAGAGACATGCAAAAGCGCTGCGTGCCAAAAGAGAAGCGGGCGCGCTGTCGCTTGCCGAGGGCGCGGCTCGTGAGCTCGCGGAGCTCGATATGCCCAAAACCACGCTGAGCGTCAGGGTGGAGCCGCAGCAGCCGGGACCGGAGGGCGCAGACAGTGTCGCGTTCTTTGTTTCCGCGAACCTGGGCGAAGCGGAGCGCCCCATAGAAAAGGTCGCATCGGGCGGCGAGCTGTCGAGAATAATGCTCGCGCTGCGTACAGCATCAGCGGGAAGCGGCAGAACCCCGACGATGATATTTGACGAGATCGATACCGGCATATCGGGAAAGACGAGTCGTCGTATAGGCGCCAAACTGAAAAAACTTTCGCAGGCATCGGTCGCTCAGGTGCTTTGCGTCACTCATTCGGCACAAGTTGCTTCACTCGCAGACCATCATTTGCTTATTTCCAAATCTTCCGAATCGGGACGGACCGTCACCACCGTGGAAAGGCTCGACACTCAGGC
>URSI01000177.1 GCA_900550505.1 uncultured Eubacteriales bacterium | reverse complement strand
TGGGTTATCGTGATAACGGTCATACCGTTTTCACGGTTGAGCCGTTCAAGCGTTTCCATAACGTCTGCGCGTCCCTGCGGATCGAGCATTGCCGTCGCTTCGTCAAAAACTATGCAGTCCGGATTCATCGCAAGCACGCCGGCTATCGCTATCTTCTGCTTCTGCCCTCCGGAGAGCTTCGTCGTGGAATGCAGCCTGTACTCGCTCATCCCCACGGCTGCGAGACATCTGTCTACGGTGCGTCTTATCTCCTCAGGCTCCACACCGAGGTTTTCGGGCGCGAACGCCACGTCCTCCTCGACGATCGTAGCCACTATCTGGTTATCCGGATTCTGAAAAACCATTCCGCATTTGCGGCGCAGCTCCATAAAGCGGTTCTCGTCGGAAGTATCGATACCATCGACGGACACGCTGCCGCCCGCCGGCGTAAGTATGCCGCACATGAGCTTGGCAAGCGTGGATTTACCGCTTCCGTTATGACCTATCACGGCCACAAAGCTACCTTTTTCAATGTCCAGCGATATACCGTTTATCGTCTGCTGCCGTTCCTGTGAATAGGAGTAGCGGACGTCCTTCAAACAAATGAATGACATGATACAGCGGCAGTCGGCCGCACCTTTCAAATATTATCGGCAAATATCCTTGCCGTGCTGCCGCACGGCAGGCATATACCCTTTTCTGTGACAGGCAGTCCCAGCTCGTCACACACCGCATTTTTCCCGAACCTCTCACGGGCGTGCAATGTGAGAAGGCAGCCGCACGCAGACGGCGAAAGTCCCGAAGTATATGAATTCAATATAATAAACAGCGGTTTGTCGCTCAGCAGCGAACACATTCTGGAAACAAGGGTGTCTGCCATGTCGTTCATCTGCCACACCTCACCGCCTGCGCCGCGCCCGTAAGACGGCGGGTCGGCTATCACCGCATCGTACCTGTTTCCGCGCCGGATCTCCCTGTCCATGAATTTCAGACAGTCATCGACGATGTAGCGTATCCTGTCTCCCGGGATGCCGGAAAGCGCGGCGTTTCGTTTTGCTCTCTGCACCATGCCTTTCGACGCGTCGCAGTGACATACAAAGGCTCCTGCCTTTGCCGCCGCCACGGTAGCTCCGCCCGTATACGCAAACAGGTTTAGCAGCTTTACCGGACGCCCGGCTGATTTTATCATCGACGCAGCCCAGTCCCAATTCGCCGCCTGCTCCGGGAAAACCCCGGTATGTTTGAACCCCGTAGGAGAAACGGACAGCTTCAGATCGCCGTACGATATGGTCCACTCATCCGGCACATTCCTGACCTTCCACGCTCCCCCGCCGGAAGACGAGCGGACGTAGAGCGCATCGTGATTCCGCCATCCGGGATGGCGGCGTTCGCCGCCGAAAACGACCTGCGGGTCCGGACGCACGAGCAGATACTTTCCCCAACGCTCGAGCCGTTCCCCGCACGACGCATCTATCAGTTCATAATCCTTCCACCTGTCGGAAACGATCATTTTGCATCATCCTCAAAGTACAGCCTCGTCTGCTGCTGTTGTTCCTGCCTCGGCGGCGTCAGTCCGAGATGCGCATAAGCGCCCGGCGCCGCGACACGTCCGCGCGGAGTGCGTATTATATATCCCAATTGCATCAAATAAGGCTCATACACATCTTCGAGCGTCACCGCCTCTTCGCCCGTAACGGCGGCAAGCGTTTCCAGCCCCACCGGACCGCCCCCGAATTTTTCGATTATCGCACGAAGAAGCTTGCGGTCGACTCCGTCAAGACCGAGCGGGTCTATTTCAAGCCCCGTCAATGCCATGTCTGCGCTCCTGCGATCGACGACACCGTCGCCCAGCACCTGCGCATAGTCGCGCACACGGCGAAGCAATCTGTTCGCTATCCTCGGCGTGCCCCTCGAGCGCGAAGCTATCTCGGCAGCGCCGTCCGGAGTTATGGACGTTTTGAGCCTTGCGGCGCTCTGCGTCACTATTTTTGAAAGCTCGTCCACCGAATAAAGCTCGAGCCTGAATATCATCCCGAACCTGTCACGCAGCGGCGACGTCAACTGCCCCGCACGGGTTGTAGCCCCTATAAGCGTAAACGGCTCGACCTGTACGCGTATGCTGCGTGCTGCGGGGCCCTTGCCGATCATAAGGTCAAGGCAGAAATCCTCCATTGCCGGATAAAGTATCTCTTCCACCGTACGCGGCAGCCTGTGTATCTCGTCAATAAAAAGTATATCTCCGCGTTCAAGCGATGTGAGCATCGCCGCAAGATCGCCGGGTTTCTCGATTGTCGGTCCCGAGGTTATCCTTATCCCCACGCCCTGCTCCGCAGCTATCAGCGAAGCCAGCGTGGTCTTGCCCAGACCGGGCGGACCGTGCAAAAGCACGTGATCGAGCGGTTCCTCGCGCTGCTTAGCCGCGATCATAAAAACGGAAAGGTTCTCCTTTATCTTCTCCTGTCCGACATATTCCTCCATAGAACGCGGACGCAGAGAGGTTTCATTGTCAGCGTCCTCCGCGATATATTCTCTTGAAGCGATGCGCGCCTCAAAATCAAATTCAAGTCCTTCGTTATCCTGCTGTGAATTGCGCGGCAAGTCGGGCGCCTCCTTCCGTTACCGTATCCGTGCTTTATTATGCACATAAAACTTAAAAATCCGCGACCGCCATATCACCGCTCCTTGGCCAATGTGCGCAGCGCTTCCTTTATCATTGAATCAAGCGGCAGCGAACGATCGACGCCGCGCACCGCCGCGGTCGCCTGCGCCCGGGAATATCCGAGCACCACAAGGGTATTTACTGCCTCTGCCGCAGCGCCGCCTGCCGGCACGGACGCATCGGCAGCCACCGCAGACAGCTTGTCCTTGAGTTCAAGTATTATCTTCTGAGCCGTCTTCATTCCTATGCCGTTCGCCGTCGCTATACCCGCGGCGTCACCGGACGAAACGCAATCGGCAAGCTGCCCGACGCTCAGCGCCGACAACACCGACACGGCGGCTTTGGGACCCACTCCGCTGACTCCTATAAGCCTGATGAAA
>URSI01000176.1 GCA_900550505.1 uncultured Eubacteriales bacterium | reverse complement strand
GCGTCAAAATATACCTCAGAATTTTCTACCGGCGAAGCCGGTGAAATAAAATCTATATATTTGAGCATATACCGAAGGTTCGAGACGGTCATCTGCGAACGGTTGACGGTAAATGCGAAAAGCGAAAAGATGACTATCACTGCGGCGAGCACGAGCTTTGCAGCCCTTATACGTCGTGCCGTGCGCAGAAAATACGCTTCGACAGTATCGGCAGGTTTGTTGTCTCCGCGTCTCCCGGAGCCGAACACCGAAAAAGCTTTCATCGCACTTCCTTTCCGACGCAAGACGTCGCATCAATCATAAAACACTCTGTTAAGATAAAGCCCGCACGCGGGGACCGTATGACCCGCATACTCTCTTCGTCCGCTCGCGGTTATTTCCGGTATGCTCAGTTTAAGAGAGCCCTCTGCGGCGCGCAGCACCGTCCCGGTCATTATACGGACCATGTTATACAGAAACCCGTCGGCAGTGACACTGAACCTGATCAGCCCGTCCCTTCTTTCGCAGGTAAAGCTGCTGACCGTGCGCGCCGTGTCGCGGGCACCGCCGCCGGCCGCACTGTACGCGGAAAAATCATGACGGCCCACAAGCTGGGAGCAATACCCGCTCAAGACCCGCTCATCAAGCCTGCGGGGAACATGCATCACACGCCCCTCAAGAAACGGGTCTCTCAGCGGCGAATCCAATATAAGATATATATATTCCTTGCCTTTGGCGCTGTATCTTGCGTGGAAGCCGTCCGGCTTCCGCTCCGCGCCGGTCACACATATGTCACGCGGCAGCACGGAATTGAGCGCTGCCGGAAGAACCTTTACATACCGTTCTTCAAGTCCCGTAATGTGCGCGAAATATTCGTTCGCATGCACGCCGCTGTCCGTTCTCGAACAGCCGGTGAGCGGCAGTCTCTCTCCGAACAGCTTCTCAAGCGCGTCCTGCACCGTCTGCTGAACGGATACCCCGTTCTTTTGCACCTGCCATCCGCAATATCCGGTACCGACAAAGCGCAACCGTATAAGTGTGACCATATCAGTTAAGCTCCCGGAAAAACTCAAAGCCACAGCGAAAAGCCGTTAAGCGGTACTACCGCCACCGCAGCGGCAACGATCACCACAGGCAGTATGAAATCAGCCGGTCTCAGGCTCGGGCGTTTCATCCTCGTCCGACCTTCGCCGCCGGTATAGCAGCGGCACTCCATCGCCTGCGCAAGTTCCATGGCACGTCTGAACGCAGATACGAAAAGCGGTATCAGCACCGGCACCAGCGCCTTTATACGACTGATTATGCGTCCGCTTTCGAAATCCGCCCCGCGTGCCTTCTGAGCGCATATTATCCTGTCCGTCTCCTCGATCAGAGGCGACACGAACCGCAGCGCTATCGTCATCATCATGGCAAATTCATGAACGGGCACTCCCAGGCGCTTCAGCGGAGAGATCAGGCTCTCAAGCGCGTCGGTAAGCGCCGTCGGCGAAGTGGTGTACGTCAGCAGCACGAACGATCCGCTCACGATACAAACCATCCGCAGCACCATAAATACGGCGAGCGCTATGCCCTCCTTGTATATATGGACCGCACCGTACTCAAAAATCAGCTCGTCGCCCTTTGCCCAGAATATGCTGATAGCTGCCGTGAACGCGATTATAACGACCAGAGGGCGCAGGCTGCGCAATATGGTCTTGAAGCTGATCCCCGAGATCACTATTATAATGCCCGTGAGCAGCAGCATGAACAGAAACGACACGTCACCGGACGCAAGAAATACCGCGACAAGGAACGCGACCGCAGATATAAGTTTCATACGGGCATCGGCACGGTGAAGCAACGAATTACCGGGAAAATACTGCCCGAGCGTGATATCGTTCAGCATCACTCCACCTCCCCGCAAGCATCTATGCCAAGCACCGGAGAAAGCACCTCCATCGCTTTGCCTATGGTATACACATCGCTTCGTGCCACTACCGAACGCTTTGAAAGCTCCACAAACAGCTTCGTGACCTGCGGCACGTCAAGTCCGGCACCGAAAAGCATATCGGCATCACGGAATATTTCGGGAACGGTACCGAACGCCACGCGTCTGCCTTCGCCGAGCACGAGGATATAATCCGCCGTGCGTGCGATATCCTCCATGCTGTGAGATATTATCACAAGCGTAACGTCTCTGCTGACATGATAGTCTACAAGCCCACCGATTATCCTGTCCCTTCCCTCGGGGTCAAGACCCGCCGCCGGCTCGTCGAGCACAAGTATGGAAGGCTCCATGGCCACGACTCCGGCTATGGCGGCGCGGCGCTTCTGACCGCCGGAAATATCGAAAGGGGACGCCGACAACTCGTCCTCTCCCAGCCCGCAGAATGCGGCTGCCTCACGTACACGTCTGTCCAGCTCGTCGCCGGTGATGCCCATGTTCGTCGGTCCGAAAGCTATATCTTTATAAACCGTTTCGGCAAACAGCTGATACTCGGGGTACTGAAAGACCATACCTACCCTGCTTCTGACCTTGCCTATCTCGCGAGGCTTCTGCCATATATCACGTCCTTCGAGCAATACCGTTCCGCTGTCAGGTCTGAGCAAGCCGTTCAGCAACCGGGCAAAGGTGGATTTGCCGCTGCCCGTATGGCCTATCACTCCCACGACCTTGCCCCTCGGTATGGATATGCTCAAGCCGTCGAGCGCGCGCCGCTCAAAAGGCGTACCTTTCCCGTAAGTGACGCTGATATCACGCAGTTCGAGCACCGGTTCCGGATCGGGCAATGAAGACGGCTTGGTAGGACCGACCCCGGAACGCGCCACATGGATACGCTCAACAGCATCCGCCGCCTCCATCGTATGCAATATGCCCGACGGCAGCGCCGCGCCGCGTTTTGAAAGCTGCCAGCACAGCTCAGTGATCTGAGGTACCGCCAGCCGGTATTCCGCGAGCTCGTCACGACGCGAAAATATCTCTCTCGGGGTCCCGTCCATCACCACGCTGCCCCCGTTGAGCACTATGACCCGGTCAGCCATACAGGCCTCGTTCATATAGTGGGTTATCGTGATAAC
>URSI01000175.1 GCA_900550505.1 uncultured Eubacteriales bacterium | reverse complement strand
ATTTTCTGAACTTTTTGACACCCAGCTGCCTCCGAAAATGTTCAGGTACGGGCTGAATATGAACGGAAGATCAGGATTGAGCTCATCTAATTTTTCAAAAATGATGTTGAGCCCGTAAGCCATGCCGTCAACATATGTCTGTCTGGTATCGTCAGCGTCAAACATGCTTGAATTGTACATTTCCGGTACAAAATAAAATCCGGCGAAAACATCGCTGTATTCGGGATAGTAGTGGTTATACACATCCTCTGCGATCGAAGCGTAAACTTTGCATACTTCGCGGAAAACCTCAAAATTATCTTTGTTTCCGAAGTCCAGGTATGGCCAACCTGCCGGTGTGTTTCCGATGCCGATAAAGAGCTTGCGCCCGTTTTCTTTGCATACCTCAAACAGCTTTGTTACCACATCGCCGCTGCAGGTAGCACCCTCAATAGAAGTGGGGTAGGCTGTCGTCAGTTTTCCGGTAGAAAGATCATAAGAGGCAGTGTCCCCCATTATGACATATTCAATGCCCATCTCGTCCCAGACCTGTATCTCGCGTTCCCAGTCACGGCTGCTCCAGCTGCCATAGAGCCATGGCTGGATAAATGTGCCGGAAATCGGGCTTTTAAGTGCCCATGTCGACGGATCATCAGATCCTGAGACGTCATTATTCCCTGACTGATCGGCAGAAACATCACCGGAATTCGTGGATTCATTTTTTTCATCCGAACAAGCCGAAAAGGCTGCCGAAAGCATCGAAATCGATACAATAAAAGTAAGTAATTTGATAAGTTTCTTCATTTGTTTACCCTGTAATCAGTTATCTGGTTGAATAATTATGAAAAGAAATACGGCGCGTTGTGAGGCGCGCCGCCGGGACACAGGCAATTTTGTATGCCTGTGCCCTTATATTTTTACTTTGAAAGATTCGCTTTAAGAGTTTCAAGTTCTTCAAGCAGTTTCTTCGGCATCCTGTCGCCGAATTTGCCATAGAAGTCAGAAATGCTCTTTATGTCGTCAAGCCAATAATCCTTCTCAACAGTGAGAATATCGGCAAGCTCCTTCTGATTGAAGGGACGTCCCTCTTCTATCTCATAATCAAGACCTTCGAGGTTGATATCCTGCGGATAGGGAACATAACCGATCTCGCACTCACGGGCGTCGACCTCGCCCTTGCAACGCTTAAGGATCCACTCGAGCACACGGAAGTTGTCGCCGAAGCCGGGCCAGATAAACTTTCCGTCGTCGGTAAGACGGAACCAGTTGACATTGAATATCTTCGGCGCATGCTTTACTTTCTTGCCCATCTCGAGCCAGTGTGCAAAGTAATCGGCCATATTGTACCCGACAAACGGAAGCATAGCCATAGGATCACGTCTTACGACGCCGACCTGACCGGCTGCAGCAGCAGTAGTTTCGGAAGCCATGATCGAACCGACGAACACGCCGTTATCCCAGTCTCTCGACTGATATACCAGCGGAGCGGTCTTTGCGCGTCTGCCGCCGAATATGATAGCGGTGAGCGGCACACCCTTGGGATTGCTGAACTCGCTGGAAATGCACGGGCAATTGATGGCCTTGGAAGTGAAACGGGAGTTCGGATGAGCGCCTTTTTCGCCGAGCGTGGAATCCCACTTCTCTCCCTTCCAGTTAAGGGCATTCTTAGGAGGATTCTTGTCAAGGCCCTCCCACCATACGGTGTTGTTATCCAGGTTGAGGACGACATTGGTAAATATTGTGTCTCTCTTGGTGGTAGCCAGGGCGTTCGGATTCGATTTTACGTTAGTACCGGGTGCAACGCCGAAGAAGCCGTTTTCAGGGTTCACAGCCCAGAGTCTGCCGTCCTCGCCTACGCGTATCCAGGCGATGTCATCACCGACCGTCCAAACCTTATAACCCTTGTTGCGATATACCTCCGGCGGGATAAGCATTGCAAGGTTGGTTTTTCCGCATGCGGACGGGAAGGCAGCTGCGATGTAATTGATTTCGCCGTCGGGATTCTCTATGCCCAAAATGAGCATATGCTCTGCCATCCAGCCTTCATTCTTACCAAGGAACGATGCAATCCTGAGTGCAAAGCATTTCTTGCCCAGAAGCACGTTGCCGCCGTAGCCGGAATTGACCGACCAGATGGTGTTGTCTTCGGGGAAGTGTACGATGTAACGCTCATTTTCGTCCATCGTTGCTCTCGAATGAAGTCCCTTGACAAAATCACCGTCCGTGCCGATGGAGTCGAGGACCGCTGTACCGACTCTTGTCATTATCAGCATGTTCAGCACGACGTAGATAGAGTCTGTGAGCTCGATACCGTTTTTAGCAAATTCGCTTCCTACGACGCCCATTGAATAAGGAATAACATACATCGTCTTGCCGCGCATAGAGTTTTTGAAAAGCTTACCGAGTTTTTCATAGCACTCTGCCGGGTCCATCCAATTGTTGTTTGGACCTGCATCCTCCTTCGTCTTCGTGCAGATGAAGGTGCGGTTTTCAACTCGCGCGACATCGTTGACCGCGGTCCTGTGAAGATAGCAGCCCGGCAGAAGCTCCTGATTGAGCTTGAAAATCTCACCTGTTGAACAGGCTTCTGCGCGCAACTGCTCGGCCTGTTCTTCCGAACCGTCAATGAAAACTATATTGTCGGGCTGGCAGAGCTCCGCCATCTCATTGATCCAGGCATTGAGTTTTGCGTTCTTGGTCATTTTCTTTTCCTCCGTTTTGGTTTTATTATAGCCGTTTTGCAGTCAAAGACGGCTGTAATAGCTTGAATAAGTGTTCGCCTATCTGAAAAAACTGTACTATTGATAATTGTTCACCGCGAGTATTGGGAGCTATTCCGGATGCAGTAAGCGCTTCAAGTGCAATCTTTTTATCAAAAACCGCCCCGAGCGAATTTACCAGCGTTTTTCGTCTTTGCCCGAATGCTGCGGCAATAACCTTAAAAAAAGTCGGCTCGTCTGACGGATGCACGACGGGTTCGTCACGCCGCAATAATTTCACAACACTTGAATCCACACCGGGTATCGGTCTGAAACAGCCACGCGGGACATCAAAAAGTTTTTCGGCGGTG
>URSI01000174.1 GCA_900550505.1 uncultured Eubacteriales bacterium | reverse complement strand
CCGGTAGCCCCGAGGTTGCCGCCGAACTTGTCGAAATAGTGGCGGATATCGCTTGCCGTACGGTTACGGTTGTCCGTTGAGGCTTCAACGATCACAGCGACACCGCCGGGGCCGTAGCCTTCATAAAAAATATCGTCATAAGCGACGGCATCGTTGCCCGAGGCTTTTTTGATTATTCTGTCGATGTTGTCGTTAGGCACATTGTTCTGTTTGGCCTTGGCTATAAGATCGCGCAGTTTGCTGTTGGAATTCGGGTCCGGACCGCCGTCTCTTACGGCCATGGATATTTCCTTGCCTATCTTGGTAAAGACACTGGCGCGCTGCGCGTCCGTCTTTTCCTTTTTATGCATGATATTCTTCCACTTGGAATGACCTGACATATATCATTTACCTCCGGTACGTTATATAGCTGACATTTTCTTGAGCCCGATCAGGTCGAGCGCGTTTCCGAGCACATCTCTGGTCGCGGCGGTAAGCGCCAGCCGCAGCTCGCGTGTAGTGCCTTCAGAGCCTATGATCCTGCTGTTATTATAGAACGAATTGAACGCTGAGCAGACATCAAGGCTGTATCGCGTTATGACGGAGGGCTCACATTGTTCAAGCGCGGCTTCGACGCGAGACGGGAACTGGGCGAGCACGTTTACCAGAGCGATTTCTTCTTCGGCAAGCTCCGCAGAATCCGGAACTTCAAACCCCGCCGAGCCGGACTTTGCGAGAACGCTGCAGCAGCGCGCATAAGTATACTGAACATAAGGACCGGTGTTGCCCTCAAATGACAGTGCTTCTTCCCAGTTGAAATTGACATCTCTGATGCGACCGGAAAGAAGGGTGTTGAAAATTATCGCGCCAAGCCCGACCGCCTTTGCGGTTTCCTCTTTGTTTTCGTGAAGCGGATTCTTTTGGTCGATGACTTTTTTTGCTTTTTCAATGGCATCGGCAAACAGATCATCTATAAGCACCACATTGCCGGTACGGGAGGCGATCTTTTCACCGTTTATTGAAAATGTACCGTAAGGCACGTGCATGAGTCTGTCCGCCCATTTGTAGCCCATCAGTTCAAGCACTTTGAAAAGCTGTGCAAAATGAAGCGACTGACCTGCCGAGGTGACATATAGGCTCTTGTCGAATTTATAGGTCTCATAGCGATATATTGCCGCGGCAAGGTCACGGGTGGCGTACGATGTGGCGCCGTCGGACTTCAGCACCATCAGCGGGGGCATGTTGTATTCAGAGAGATCAACGATCGTAGCGCCGTTATCTACCTTTGAAAGCCCTGAGCGCTCCAGCTCGTCTATGACAGGCTGCATTTTATCTCTATAGAAGCTTTCCCCGTCATAGCTCTCAAATTCTATCCCGAGCAGTTCGTAAGTCTGCATATACCGCCTGAGGCTTATATCCTTAAAGAGCTTCCAAAGACGCATATTCTCTTCGTCGCCCTTTTCGAGCTTTGCAAACTCGTCACGCGCCCTGTCCTGCAGAGACGGATCGGCTTCAAGCTCCTTGCCGAATTGAACATACAGTCTCTCAAGCTCTTCTATACCGTCACGCTCTATTCTTTCGGCATCGCCCCACATTTTATATGCTACGACGAGCTTTCCGTACTGTGTTCCCCAGTCTCCGAGGTAATTTATACCTACACAGTCATAACCGCAGAAAGCATGTATCTTTTTAATGCTGTTGCCGATGACCGTCGTGCCGAGATGTCCTATATGAAAACGTTTGGCAATATTAGGCGATGAGTAATCGATTATCATGCGCTTGCCGCGACCCTTGTCTGAGCGTCCGTAATCGGTTCCCGCACAGCGGATATTTCTCAGCATATCGAGTGTGCACGACTGTGACACAAAAAAGTTAAGATATCCGTTGACCGCCTCGCACCGTTCCACGCCATCAATATTTCCGAGCGTTTCCGCAAGTGCCGAAGCGATGGCAGCAGGTGCCTTCCTCAATACTTTTGCAAACCTGAAGCAGGGAAGTGCGATATCACCCATACGTTTGTCGGCAGGCGTCTCGAACATCAAAGACATATCCTGAGATATCTCCGGATATAACTCTTTTATTCTAAAAGCTATCTTTTCTTTTACTGCGTCCATTTTACAGCCTTTCAAAAATCAATCGTTTCAAAGCACCTTGGACAAAAAGTCCACGAGGCGCTCGCTTTTCGGATGCGCGAAGAACTCACCCGGTTCGTTTTGTTCCACTATCCTGCCCTCGTCCATGAACATGACGCGGGTCGCGACCTCACGCGCAAAGCCCATTTCATGCGTTACGACCACCATGGTCATACCGCCTTCGGCCAGTTCTTTCATTACGTTCAGAACTTCGCCCACCATCTCCGGGTCGAGCGCGCTCGTCGGCTCGTCAAAGAGCATAACATCCGGCTGCATGGCGAGCGCTCTTACGATAGCGATTCGCTGCTTTTGACCGCCTGAGAGGGAAGCGGGGTAGACATCCGCTTTATCGGCGAGCCCGATCCTCTTGAGCAGAGCAAGCGCAGCTTCGCATGCCGCATCGGGGCTCATAAGCTTGAGTTTTACGGGTGCGAGCGTTATGTTCTGCATGACTGTTTTATGCGGAAACAGGTTGAACTGCTGAAAAACCATGCCCATTTTGCGGCGGAGCGCGTTGATGTCCGTCTGCTTGTCGTTTACCTTTATGCCTTCAAAGATTATATCGCCGCTTGTGGGCTCTTCGAGCAGGTTGAGGCACCGCAAAAAGGTGCTTTTCCCGCTGCCGCTCGGACCGATGATGACGACTTTTTCGTTCTTTTCGACCGTTTCCGTTATGTTGCGCAGCACCTGAAGCTCTCCGAATGATTTGCACAGATCTCTAACTTCTATCACTTCGTGCGAGCCTCCTTTCCAGCAGTGTTACGAACCTTGTAAAGATCATAACCAACACAAGGTATATAGCGGCGACTGCCAATAGCGGCATGAGAGCGTCATAGGTGACGCTTTGCACCTGATATCCGGCGCGTGTAAGGTCGGTTATGGCGATATATCCGCTTATAGAGGTCTCCTTGAGCAGTACGATAAATTCGTTGCCGAGCGCGGGGAGAA
>URSI01000173.1 GCA_900550505.1 uncultured Eubacteriales bacterium | reverse complement strand
AGCGGGGGAATTGCCATACTGACTGACCTCGCGATCAGTCTTCTTATCGACGAAACTAACTTCGTCAGCCACCACCTCATACGCTGTTCGCTGGTTGCCGTCCTTGTCGGTATAACTGCGAGACTGCAACGAACCGCATACGAGAATAGGACGACCTTTGGTAAAGTAGCGGGTCACGAATTCTGCCGTCTGTCTCCAGCAGACAATATTTATAAAATCCGTCTGCTGCTGCGCTGAGTCTTTGGCAAACCGCCTCTGTACACCTATCCTGAATGACGTGACGGAAAGCCCGTTAGAAGTTGTTTTGAGTTCCGGATCGGCAACGAGATTGCCGATCAGAATAACCTTGTTCAGGCTGGGCATGGCGGTTTCTCCTTTACTTTACTACCTTTGTCGTAAGGGCACGCAGAATACCGTCGGTAATGTTGCATATACGATCAAGTTCGGCAGGGAATGAGCGCAGTGACGTGTATTTTACAAGCACGTAATACCCCTCCTTGACTTCTCTGCTGCCTACATAGATAGAATACGCAAGACGTCTGTTGCCCCACTCGTCAGTAGACTCAACTGTACCGTGCACGGCTATAAGGTCATTGATCTTCTGAACAAGCGCTTTGATCCCTTCTTCACCAACGATAGGGTCAATGATGTACAGGGTTTCGTAAGCAGATGTCTGATTCTCCATGTTATTTACCTCCTTGTGGACTCAGACCTCGCCGCGAACGGCGAGATAAGGAGAAAACTGCAGTTTGTTTTCACCAAGGGAAGATGATAACATTAAAATCCTCTCTTGTCAAGAGGATTTTAACTGTTTTTTCAATATTTCGAGCTTATTTTCCGATATTATGCAGAAAGTCCCTGATGCGACCTGCCGAATCCAGCAGCGGTGAGATTGAATGGTCGTAATTCAAGGCGTTGATGAGTTTTGCAATATACTTCGAAAGATCGACCTCACAGAACCAAGGAGCCTTTCTAACTTGATCCGGAACATATGTCAGGTTCGTTGTGTAAAGTTTGGTCAGCTTTCCTTCGGCGTAAAGTCTGTCAAACTTTTCGATACCTTCCGTAAAAAAGGCAAATGTTGTCGCAACGTATGTGTTTTGAATATTCAGATGCGAAGTTTCCTTTATAATGTCACATATCGACTCGCCCGAAGCTACCATGTCGTCGATTATCAGTACATTTTTACCAGTAAGATCACTGCCTATATATTCGTGTTGAACAATTGGATTTTTTCCATTGACCACACGAGTGTGATCACGACGCTTATAGAACATCCCAACGTCCACACCGAGCACATTGGCATAATAGATCGCTCTGTCCATGGCACCGGTGTCCGGTGATATGACTGTAAGATTGTTTTTTATTGCGTCGTACCCCTCAGTCTGGATCATAGTCTTGAGCATTGTATATGTCGGATAAATGTTCTCAAAGGACGTGTTGGGAATTGCGTTTTGTATGGTAGGATCATGAACGTCAAAGGAGATGATGGTCTGAACACCCATGTTGGCAAGCTCGTTAAGCGCCATGGAGCAATCTAGAGATTCGCGTCCCTTACGCTTATGCTGACGCGAGGCGTACAACAGAGGCATAATGACGGTGACTCTGTTTGCTTTACCGCCTATAGCGGAAAGCGTGCGCTTTATATCCTGAAAATGTTCGTCCGGTCCCATATGATGTTCAAAGCCGAACATTTTATAACAGCAACCATAATTCCCGACGTCGCAAAGTATATAAATATCTTTTCCGCGTACGGAATCCTCAAGCTTTACTTTGCCTTCTCCGTTGGAAAAACGTATTTGATCGGCAGGGATGATATAATTTGTCAGGTCATCCTGCGGCCTGAAGCTGGCGATATGAGCGTTCACTTTACTTCCGAGATCCTTACAACTGTCCAGGACTATCAGGCCCAGATCACCATGATGGCATACATCGTTCATGCAGCTACTCCTTCATCTGACGAAATGCGCGCGGACAGAACACCGCCTCCGCGCGACAAAATCCTATTCACGTACGTATTTTATACTGCGGTCTTTCAAAAGTAAATATACATTTTTCATAAATCCCACACCGGCTCTTCATACATTTTGCTGCAAATTCCCGCTTTTTTCATGTGACGTTACCTGATGTTGGTTTATTGTTTTTTTTCGTTGACAAACAGACTGAAGTGTGCTATATTGTGTGGTATCAGGGAACAAAAGTTCGACATATTGACGGAGGCGCCTATGGAGAAGAATGAAAATAAAAAAAGTGCATTAGAGACTGCCATTGCGCAAATTGAAAAACAGTGCGGAAAAGGTTCGATAATGAGACTTGGCGCAAAAACCGACATGGAGGTCACAGCGGTTTCGAGCGGTTCGCTCACACTTGACCTTGCTCTCGGCGTAGGTGGTATTCCGCGAGGAAGGATAACCGAAATATACGGACCCGAGTCATCGGGAAAGACCACCGTCGCTCTGCACGTCATTGCAAATGTGCAGGCGCAGGGCGGTGAGGCAGCTTTCATAGACGCAGAGCACGCGCTCGATCCCGTATATGCCAAAGCTCTGGGGGTCGATATAGATAACCTGTTGATATCACAACCAAACAGCGGAGAGCAAGCCCTTGAGATTGCGGAGGCTTTGATACGCAGCGGAGCAATTGATATCGTCGTTGTGGACTCGGTCGCAGCATTGGTGCCGCAGAACGAGATAGACGGTGACATGGGACAGGCGACCATGGGCGTACAGGCCAGGTTGATGTCTCAGGCGCTCAGAAAACTATCCGGTGTTATCGCTCGCACCAACACCATTGTGATATTCATAAATCAATTGCGTTCTAAGATAGGTGTCCTCTACGGTCCGGCAGAAACGACTACCGGCGGTAACGCATTGAAGTTTTATGCAACGGTGCGCATCGACATACGCCGTGCAGAACAGATAAAAAGCGGTTCGGAAACTGTCGGCAACCATGTCAAATGCAAAGTCGTTAAGAACAAAGTTGCGCCTCCGTTCAAGACAGCAGAATTTGATATCCTCTACGGAAAAGGTATATCAAAGGAGAGCGAGATAGTCGACCTTGCCGTT
>URSI01000172.1 GCA_900550505.1 uncultured Eubacteriales bacterium | reverse complement strand
TAGCAAAGCGCTGGCTTTCAGGCAGATATACCCGGTGATCGCTTCCGAGGGTCTGGGCGCCGATGTTGTTTCCGGCGGCGAACTGTATACGGCGCTGGCGGGAGGATTTGATCCGTACCTGATGTACTTTCACGGCAGCAATAAGTCTGACGAAGAGCTCAGGTACGCGGTGGATGCCGGAATAGGGTGTGTGGTGCTCAATGACGTAAACGAGGCGATACGGCTTGACAAGATAGCGGTCGGTGCGGGCAGAACACAGAAGGTGATGCTGCGCGTTACGCCGGATATTGACCCGCATACCTTCAAACAGGTGACCACCGGAAAACTCGACTCAAAATTTGGAGTATCGATCGCCGGTGATGCGGCGGTGAACGCGATACAAAGCATATCTGCTTTGAAAAATCTCGATTTTTGCGGCTGTCATTGCCATATCGGGTCACAGATATTCGAAACTCAGCCTTTTCTCGATGCACTTGACGTGATGCTCGATCTTTATGCCGCTCTTGCTTCCCGCGGGATAGCGTGCCGCGAGCTCGATCTCGGCGGCGGTATCGGTGTCGCGTATTCGCCGGAGGATACGCCGCCCGACATATCCCGTACGGTCCGTGCAGTCGTTGAACGCCTTGTGGCGGGCTGCAGCGAACGCTCAGTAGAGCTGCCCGTACTGCTTCTTGAACCGGGCAGAAGTATCGTTGCAAATGCGGGTGTGACGCTTTATACCGTCGGCGGTGTAAAGAAGATTCCGGGGGTCCGCACTTATGTCGGGATCGACGGCGGAATGAATGACAACCCGCGGTTTGCGCTTTACGGTGCGCACCATACTCCGGTTAAGGCGACTGATGCGGGCACCAATGAGCAGGCTGTCGTTACCGTAGCGGGTAAGACATGTGAGAGCGGAGATATAGTGGCACAGGACGTGACTATGGAGCTTCCCGAGGTCGGCGACCTTGTCGCCGTGCTCACTACCGGCGCGTATAACTACTCGATGGCCTCCAATTACAACAGGATCCCACGCCCCGCAGTCGTTATGGTGTCCGGCGGCAAATCAAGACTTGTAGTCCGCAGAGAGACATATGAGGACCTTGTTCGCTGTGATGTCTGAACAAAACTGCCGTGATATGCTTTATCCCCGCGCCTTGATGCACAAAGAATAAAAAACTGCCGCAGAGATTTTATCTTTGCGGCAGCGTTTTTTATGAACGGCTGATATGAGCTCTGATGGACACGGCGTTTTACAAATTCGTCACCTGCTGTGCTCGGTGCTGTTCGGCAGCGGCGAAGAATGCGTCTATGTTTTCCCATGGCGTGCACGGCGGGATATCACAGCCGGAGGATAGGACGAAGTTCGGGTAAGCGCCGCATTCTTCGAGAAGCTTTTTTGTCTGTGCATATACTGAATCCGGAGTTCCGGAACGGAACTGCGAGACCGGATCGATATTGCCCATGGCAATGACGTCCGGCGGCAGCTTTTGCAATACTTCAAGCATCGAAACGGAATTACCGAAATGATACGCCGAACACCCGGTGCGTAATATCGACTCAGTGATCTTTACGGTGTTGTCGCCGCAGTTATGGTATATGATGATGAAGTCATCGTCCGCAGTCTCCTCCGCGAGCCTTCTGACGTATGGCTCTGAAAAAATTTCTGCCATTTCCGGCGAAAGCAGTCCTGCCAGCGGTTCGGCCATTATGATGCCGTTTGCACCTGCCGATTTGTAGGCTTTGATATACTCAAAGAGAAACAGGACGGATTTTTCCAGAACGATATGAACGGTTTCCGGATCTGTATAACAGGCTACCAGCGCCTCCGACACATCCATCAGGCGTCCCGCCAGCGAAAACGGACCTATGACGCCTGCGAATACGGGACGGTCAGTTATCAGAGAGACGGCTTTTCCGATAGCTTCCACATATTTTCCGGCTCGGCCGGCGCCGACGGAAGGCACCGGGAGCGCGTCTGCTGAGCCCTTGTCGGAAACCACAGCTCCCGTTACTGTGGGGACTTCGTAATCACTGCCTTTGATCTTTGCGCCGAATGCCTCGGCTTCGACCGACAGGTCCATCATGCTCACTGCGGCAGCCGAAGGGGTACGCTCTGCCACGAGTCGCATACCCTCTGCCTGAAGCTTGCTGTCGTTTGTGAGTTCTTTTACGGTAGTGCCCAAAAGACTTATGCACGGATAGGATAGTAGGGGCAGTGCTCTTTTTTCAGACGATTGAGTCAGCTGCCTGAGCCATTGCTTCATTTTCACGGTACTGTGCTCCTTTTATGTTTTCCGATAGGTTGTCGTTGCGGATACATTATACGAAGCAGGGACAAGCAAGGATATAAATATCATGCGCTTTTTGGTAAAATATTTTCAAATATTTTGCTATCCGTCAAAAATGACGGATGACGTAGCCGCGAACGGCGTGAGAACGCACGATTCGGCAAAGGTATTTAAACGGCTTTAACAACAGAAAAGACCGCTGCGGGCTGAGCCGCAACGGCCTATAAGCATTTGATTGCAAGACCGGTCAGTGCAGATAAATCGAACCGGATCACCAACGACACGGCGGGCCGTAATGCCCCAAGCTATCGTCGGCTATTCAATGATACCGTTTTTGCGGAGGGTAGCCACGAACTCCTCTACGTCCGAACGTGCTTGCTGCTCGTTCGTATCGTATTCGTTCAATATCGCTTTGACGATCTCGTCTGTATCGTCACCCTTTGTTATGCGTTTCCAAATGAAAGCCCCGAGCTCGTTGGTGGTGATCAGCCCGTTGAATTTTGAATCCGAACTTCCGACCGGCACGAGTATGACGTCGTCCATGACTCTGCGCACGATAAAATCTTTTTTTACTTTCAAAGACAGCGGCTCCTTTCACTTGATCGCAAGTAATTATTTACCACACTTTGAGTCATTTTGCAAGTATATTTCGGGATTTTATCAAATTTTCCCGTTTCGCAGTAGGCCATGGCAGCGCATATGGTGCAGTATTCTTTGTAAATGCACGCACTGCACTCTTTTGCGAGCGTTATTTTCTCTGTTTCCGTCACTATCATATGCCAGCTTTTTTCAAAACCTGAGGTGACGGCGTC
>URSI01000171.1 GCA_900550505.1 uncultured Eubacteriales bacterium | reverse complement strand
ACATTACCGCACTGCTGACAGACAACCCTGTTTTAATGCCGTCACCGTTTGATACGGCTTCTGCGCTTGTCAAAATATGCACGGAGGAAGTGTTCGTCCGCTCCGTGCTTCTGACGCTCATGCGCGTGTTGACAGGGTTTATATGTGGTGCCGTATTGGGATGCGTATGCGGATTTTCATCGTACTTTTCCCGCACTGTTCGTACGATCCTGTCACCGCTGCTCGGTATGGTGAGGGCGACTCCGGTTGCGTCCTTCATACTTTTCGCTTTTGTGTGGTTTGCCGCGGGAGTGATCCCTACGGTGATCTCTGCGCTGATGGTATTCCCCGTGGTCTATGATCAGGTACTCGCTGCGCTCGACAGGGTCGATAAGTCACTTTTTGAAGTCACGGCTGTCTTTGGATGGAGCTTCGGGCGCCGAATGCGTCAGTTCTATTTCCCGTCCGTACGAGGTCCGCTCTCCGCGTCCTTGATAACCGGGTTCGGACTTTCATGGAAAGCCGGCGTTGCCGCTGAGGTGCTTTGCACGCCCGCGTTTTCCATCGGACGCAATTTGTACCAGTCAAAGCTATATCTGGAAACGAGCGAGCTTTTTGCGTGGACGGCCGTCGTTGTACTACTCAGCATTTTGCTTGAAAAAACCTTGATAAGGAGAGTTGCGGAGCTTGCGGGCGGAAAACATCACAAAAAGGTTCGGAGAAAAATTAGTTCTTGACAACATAAGCTGTATTTTTGATGACGGGATCTTCTGCGTAACGGGTCCGTCAGGCTGCGGCAAAACGACTTTGCTGCGGATCATTGCCGGTCTTGAAATCCCGGATTCCGGTGTCGTCAGCGAAACGGGTAAAATATCCGTTATGTTTCAGGAGGACAGACTGTTTCCTTGGATGACCGCAGTCGAAAACGCTTCTGCCGGCTCTGATTCCGCATCAGCAGAAAAAGCACTGAGAGCTATGGGTCTTGAGCAATCTTTCAGGGATTTTCCCGAGACAATGTCGGGTGGCATGCGCAGACGTGTAGCACTTGCACGTGCGGTTGCCGCAGGTGGTGATCTGCTTTTGCTTGACGAACCTTTCAACGGGCTTGATCCCGAAAATATTGCAAAAGCAGGTGAATGTATCGTCAACGCCGGGTTTCGTACGATCGTCGTCGTGAGTCACTCACAAGAAGCGTTACCGTTTGATAATGTCAACGTATTCGGATTATCAAAAAATACAGTTGATTGATCGGGGGGGTAAATTGAGTGACATTTTGGTGGTGTATATTGGCATCCGACATCTTAATCCCGATAATAATGGTCATTTTTGGAGCGATTTTCCGTAAGCACCCTCCAAAAAAAATCAACTCGTTTTACGGCTACAGGACGAGTATGTCAATGAAAACATATGCAACATGGGAATTTGCTCACAAATATTGCGGCAGTATTTGGGTTCGTGCCGGGTTAATCATACTGCCTCTCTCAGTTATTCCGATGCTGTTGGTCATAAACCGATCAATAGATACAATAGCGATTGTCGGTAACGTAATTTGTTTTGCACAACTCATCTTGCTGATACTTACGATCATACCGGTAGAAAAGGCTTTGAAAAGAAATTTTGACGAGCACGGCTCTCCGCGTTGAACGGTATTTTACAGTAAAGCGCCATACTTTCATAAGAAAGTGTGGCGCTTATTTGTATATTTTCACTTTTGCTCCAGCAGTGTTACCTTGTATTTCTCCTTGAGCAAAAGCGGATGATAGGAGAGTTTTGATGTGCGAAGCCCCAAGTCTCCCTCATCCTCTTCCCTGTTGATATACACGACCTGCGGTGTTCTGAAATGCGATGCAAAGCAGTTCGTAAGCATCGGATACACCCCGTTGTACTCGGTCAATGCCTTTTCTACGTGCACAAACATCATATCTCCGACAGTTTCACCGAGCGAGATCCCTACAATGTTTTCACCGACTTTGAGTATACCGCCATACAGGTGGTAAACGTCAAAATTACTGAGCGCTTCAATGACCTTGCTGCTCTCCTCTTCCGCCGCTTCAAAAGCTTTCAGGCGTTCTGACTTATATTCTGTATAAAAAGCAATGACCGTATCAAGATTTTTGTCACTGATCTCCTCAAAGGTCCAATCCGGGAAACTGCGTTTGAATCGATTGATATGGTTTCTCTGCCCGTTGTATTGTCTGCCGGAAAGCGAAATCATACTGTCGGCATCATAAACATAATCAAAAAGATCACGCTGCGGCTCAGCGTTCAAACGGTAATATGAATTTATACGCTCAAGCACTCGTTGGGTGATAGAGCACAGCTCAAAATGTTCGCCTGTTTGATCGCAATGCTCCATTATCCTTGCCACTGCGTGAATCTCATCCGGTCCTAAGAAAGTGAACTGGGTCTCTCCGTTGACGAACGCCCGTATATATAAGGTATCATCCTCTATCGCGACCTGAGTACGATACCACCCTCGCCACATCATCAAGCCGCCCACGGTAAAATCGCAGATATGGCGTTTAAATCGCTCAAAAAAAGGGTACAGACGCTCCGAATCCCGCAGCTGAAGTTCTTCAAAACAAATCATAACATACCATCTTTCAAAAGTCTCTGAGGATTTTATCACATTTATGACTCAAAATCAAGTTGACAAAGGTTTTTTTTTATGATACCATTTTCTTCGCCGTTCAACATTATCCAAAGGGAGCGAAGGCCTGATGAAGTTCAGAGAAATAACAATACATACGAACAGCGCCGGCGCGGAAGCGACGGCAAATATCCTTGTCACTCTCGGCGTCACATGTTTCGTCACTGAAGACCCGTCGGATTTCAGCGAATTTCTTGAGAATACGGCGGTGCCGTGGGATTATGTTGACGACTCACTGTTAAAGCTTGCATCCGGTGAATGCAAGCAAAAGGTTTATTTGTCCGACAGTACGGCTGACAGAGATACGGAATGTCAAATACGAGAAGCGATCGCCGCTTTGAAAGAAACCACCGATAAATACGGTGAATTGAATATCACTGTTGAAACGGTCGATGACAGCGACTGGGCGGATAATTGGAAGCAGTATTTCAAGCCGCTGGAACTCGGGCACAGCCTGGTCATAAAGCCGCAGTGGGAAAATTACACCGGCGAACGCG
>URSI01000170.1 GCA_900550505.1 uncultured Eubacteriales bacterium | reverse complement strand
GCCATAATGTCATACATCAACAGCGCTGCCGACCTTGACGGCATAATGAAAAATTCCCCCGCCACCGCCATAGCAAAGATAAACAAAGACGGGAATATCGTAGCTGCGGACGGCAGCACGATATGCGGCATAGAAGAGTATGTAGAAAAACTCGATAAAAAGGTAATCGCCGGCTTTATGCCCGAGGACAAGGCTGCGATAGACAAAATAAAGGATTATATAACCTCGTCAGGCATGGACGACGTCACCGTGTTTTCCGACGACCTGACGCTTATCAAATATGCAAGGTCGGCGCACAAGATGATCCGTACCGCGGTCATATTCGACGATACGGCGCTTGAAGAAGGCACGCTGATGGATATCCGTGAAACCGTCAACGGCAGCGGCAGCAGAGTGGCCATCCTCCCGCCGTCACTTGCAACAAAGGAAAACGTGACCGCACTCCAAAAGCTTCTGATCACCGTCTGGACATTCACCGAGGGCGAGGAGAGCGACTCGGCTCTGATGAAGCTCGTGCTCTCCGGTGCTTCGGGTATAATCGTTTCCGACCGCGCCGCGCTCGAAAGCTGCTTTACCAAATACTTCGAGCCGGACAGCTTCACAAGACCCGTATGGATAATAGGTCACCGCGGAGTACCCTCCCTGGCACCCGAAAACACCGTTGAAGGCTCGGTCCTTGCGGCTGAGAACGGCGCAGATATAGTTGAAAACGACATATATTATACCACCGACGGTGAGATCGTCGTGCTGCACGACGGCACTCTGGACAGAACAACAAACGGCTCCGGCAACGTCGAAAGCATGACACTTGAGCAGGTAAGGCAATATGTGATAGATACGCATCCGAGCTATAAGGACGTACGGATCCCCACTCTCGACGAGTATTTTGAAGAATTCAAGGGCAAGGAGACCCATATCTTCATAGAGGTCAAATCGGGGAACGTGCGAATGGTCGACAAGATGATCGACTTGATTGAGGAATACGAAATAGCCGATCAAGTGTCCGTCATCTCGTTCAACGCATCGCAATTGCAATTGATAAACCGCAAAGCGCCGTATCTCTCCACAGGTTACCTCTGCTCGGGCGTGACCTCCACACAGGACGATATTGAAAACGTGAGACGCGCATATCAGCAAACGCTCAGTTACGGCACTACCTTCAATCAGTCGTTCTCCGGCATGACCTCCGAGTTCGTTGCCGAATACCAGCGCAGAGGATCGACCATATGGCCGTGGACGTTCGGAAGCGACGTGCGGCTGCTCCTGAGCTATATGCACATGGGACTTAACGGACTTACGACCGATAACTGCCAGCAAATGAAGGGTGTCATCGAATTTGTGACCGCGGACAATTATGATTACGTCATGAAAAACGGCGAATCGCTGGAAATACCTGTCAAGATAACGACATATGACAACAAGCAGTATTCCGTGTCCGACGACAGTCTCGTATTCGTAAGCGGCAACGATGTCGTCAAACTGGAAGACGGCAAAATAACAGCGCTCAAGGACGGCACGGCGACTTTCTTCTATCTGTGCAAGACCTCGTGCAGCGGAGTAGTCAATTACGTCGCTTCACCTCTGTTCACCGTCACCGTAGGGGAACAGCAGAACGGTGCTGAAAGCGTCGGCGCCACAACGCCGGGCAGCGGACTTTCGACAGGCACGATAATCCTGATCTGTGCAGGACCTGCCGTGATCGTCGCCGCCGTTATTGCAGCGATAGTGCTCCGCTCGAAGAAAAACAACGCCTGATCTCAACCTTTGGACCATGATAAATCCCGCCGCATTCGGATCTCGTGCCGATAACGCGCGGTGACAAACGGTCGCGCTTTTATTGTACGATGCCGATCATGGTTTTTTGCAACCGACAATAATATACAGAGATTACAACGGGGTGCCTTCAAATACGACGGCACCCCGTTGGATTTTGCTGATATATATTACTACTCCATGGGGAGCGGTTGATCTGCGGAAAATACAGGGTTAGGGTTAGTGATGATTATTCCCATATGGCTGCACACTTCATCTCTCGACCTGTCGTGCCAGCGAGTGAGAAATTCGTCTTTGTCTATATATGTGTAATTGCCGAGAGTCGACGGATCCATAAAATATATCCTGCTCTCATCATAACCGATCGCCACGGCGTAGTGACCACAGTCCCATTCGTCGCTGTAATCGTAGCCGCTTTCACCGTACCACGCCTGAAGGCAGCATATCACAGGATGTCCGCCGTCTATGGCCTGACAGAGCTCTGCTATGGTGATATCCTCACGCTTTTGAGCTTCTATGCCTTCATACTCCTTGCCAAACCGAGCCACCATCACATGGTTCAAAAACGAAATTATTCGGTCTATATCCGTATCGTTTTCAAACGTGCACCCCTATTCAGCAGCCAGAAGGTCTTCGCGGAAGTCAATGCCGTTATAATACAACACGGACTGGACGCACGTTACTCCGCATGTGCATCCCGTGCCCTGCAGCACGACAGGAATAGCTATCAGGTTTTCCGGCAGCCGAGACTCGCCGTCATCCGGGGAGCAGGAGAAAAGAGACAGCATCAGGATGACCACAAACAACAAAACCCAAGTCTTATTTTTCTACATTCTGTTCCACCTCCGTTTCGCCAAATAAGCTGCAAAACCTACCATATGTCAGCATACCATATGCAAATTCCGGAAACAAGCACCGTCACCCATAAATAAAGGACTTTTCCGACGGTAAACGCTGCGGGTCTCCCTCAAAGCGTACTGCAGGAATATTGCGTCATAAATTTTTATAAAAACACTTGACAACCACCCATGACCGTGCTAAACTCGTTTTAGTTAGGTATAGCTAACTTGTTTGTTGTACGCATCGGTTAGCTAAAGCTAACCGAACGGAGGGTAAACGTATGATAAAAACTACAATGAAAGTGGCAGGGATGGCTTGCTCAAATTGCGAGGCTCATGTGAACGACGCGATACGCAATACGTTTCCTGGGAAGAAAGTCACTTCTTCTCATGTCAAGGGTAAGACCGAGATACTCACGGAAATGCCCGTGGATGCCAGATTGCTGAAGGCGGCAGTTGAAGCGTGCGGATATACGGTCTCAGATGTGAAGAGCGAACCGTATGAAAAGAAGGGTTTATTCTCGTTTAAAAAATAATATCATTGGTGAAAGGGCGG
>URSI01000169.1 GCA_900550505.1 uncultured Eubacteriales bacterium | reverse complement strand
AAATATCACATTCCGAAAGAGAAGATGCGGCAAACGCCAGATCAGACCACTGATTCGTTGTAAGCGTCCCTCTGCGCAAGCAATAGTTATCTATCATTGCCGAACTGGAAAGCATTCTCAGGACAAGCTGTTCGTTACTCATCTCAAGGGAAAATACAGCCACGGCTTTTTTTGTTTTTCTTGCGACATTCTCAGCAATATTGAGCACGAAGCTCGTCTTGCCCATACCGGGACGTGCCCCGACGATCACGAAGTCGCCGCCACGGAAGCCAACGATCTTTCTGTCCAGATCAGAAAACCCTGTCTTGACTCCGGTCATGCTCTCCGGATCATTAATCATAGCTTCTAATCCGGAATAACTTGTGACTATTACATCACGAATATGTGAAAAATCACCACGAACCTTGTCCTGTGCGATCTCAAATATTTTCTGCTCGGCAGAATCGATAACCGCCGCAGTTTGGTCTCCAGCTGAAAATGCACTGTCCGTTATCTCGGCCGCGGCTTTTATCAATCGACGTAGCATCGACTTGTTCTTGATTATGCGCGCATATTCGTTAAGATTTGAGGTCAGTGGATAAGCGTCGGCAAGTCTTTTAACATACTGGAAGCTTTCTTCACGCGACATGCCCGCAGTATTCTCGAGCCGCGATATTACCGTAACGTAATCTATTGCGGTATTTTGGGCAAAAAGTTCCTGCATAACGGCATATATTGCAGCATGTTGTTCTATATAAAAATCATCACTACGTAAAATCTGCGCTACTTCAGAAAACTCGTCACCGTTAACAAGAACAGCACCCAACACGGCCTGTTCGGCTTCTAACGAATAAGGTATTTGCCTGACCGGCTCAAATTCATTCATTTCTGCGACTCACAATTTCTCATTACGTCAAAGGATAATAAATCCGCTTATGATTATGTTTTTACTCTTTCTCAACACGTACTTTGAGTGTTGCACTCACTTCCGGATAAAGTTTTACTTCTGCTGTAAATTCACCGTATGTCTTTATTGAATCGATCTGTATCTTGCGCTTATCAACGCTTATTCCGTGGTCTGCTTCAAGCTTGTTCGCTATGTCGGCAGAAGTTACGGCTCCGTAAAGCCTGTCTGCTCCGCCTTCGGCTTTTACGATCAGGGTTATACCCGATATCTTTGAAGCACAAAGCATCGCGTTGTTTTTTTCCTCTGCTTTACGTCTTTCCATAGCCTCGCGCTTGGCGTTTACTTCCACAAGCACTTGAGCATCCGCCTCTTTGGCAAGCTTTTTGGGAAAGAGATAATTCCTCGCATATCCGTCCGAAACATTTATAACTTCGCCTTTTTTTCCCTGGCTCTTAACATCCGCTAAAAGTATTACCTTCATTACAACCTTCCTTTCATGAATGACACAGCGTTTACCTGCTTCCGTCAATGTACCGGTCTATCGCGCCTTCAAGAAGCCTCAGTGCTTCATGCACTTCAGTCGCAGCGAGCTGTGCTCCTGCATTGTCAAATCTGCCACCGCCTTTAAGAGGTTCCAGAATAAGCTGCACGTTGATACTGCCGGTAGAACGAGCGGAAATGTGAACGGTACCGTCTATGGAACACAAAACAAACGAAGCCTCTATGCCTTCCATATTCAACATTCTGTCCGCAAGCTTTGCCGCCGCGATCTTATCCTTTTCGGTCGACAGATAATCCGAATATGCAATAACCATGGTATCACGATAAACATATGTGTTATTGATAAATCTTATTTGACGCATATATTCATCGTAGCTCGACTTGAACAACAAACTTGTATCCTGCGGATCGGCACCTTCTCCGCGAAGATACATTGCAGCCGAAAATGTACGCACGCCTGCATTGCTCGTAAAGTTTTTGGTGTCCAAAATTATACCTGAAAGCAGCATCTCCGCCTCATCTTTGAGTATGCTGTTCGGTTGCAGCGACTGCTCGAGCAGCTCGCTGACCAGCTCAGAAGCCGAGGATGCAGACGGTTCGATGTACGAAATGTTTATATCCTTTTTGAACTCGCCTGTCTTGCGGTGATGATCTATAACGGCTATCTTCTGCGCATTTTCATATATATCCGGTGCTTCATACAATGCAACATTATTGACGTCCACTATTACCAGCAAAGTTTCCGGAGTGAGTCTGTCCTGACCGGTGATCTTATCGATAAATATGTCATCATATTGCTCGAGCTGCTCCATTTTTTTGAAAACGAGCTTCAGGTTTTCATCATCCCTGTTCACTATGATGCTGACCGGCTTACCGTTATGCATTGCCATTCTGGCTATCCCGATACAGGCACCGATACAGTCGTGATCGGCAAATCTATGCCCCATGACGATCACCTTGTCGGAAGACTCCATCAAAGTCACAAGCTCGTTTGCAATGATTCGCGAGCGGATCTTCGTCAGTTTCTGCATCGTCTTAGTACGTCCGCCGAAAAACAAAGTGTCAGTCTCATTTTTCAAGACTACCTGATCTCCTCCGCGTTGCAAAGCCAGGCTGAGCGCCTGAGCCGCCGCTTGCTCCTTTTCTGTCAGGCTGCCGTTCATACGTGCGATCCCCGCGGAAACCGTCAGCGGAACCCCGAGTTCATCCTCCGTGGTCTGACGTATGGTGTCAAGGACTGCAAATTTATCTGCAATCATAGCCTCAAGATGACGTTCCTCAAACAGCATGATATATTTGTCACGTTCATACTCCTTCAGAACCGCATCGAATCCGTCGGCCCAATCGGAAAGTACTCTTGACACCTTCGCGGATGCGGACCTGTAATTCTCCAGGACATTCTGATTCAGTTCCGACGAATTATCAACGACAATAAAACACACCAACGGATTTTTATCACTGATATCTCTGCGCAGACGATACAGTTCCGTTACGTCGTTCCAAACCGTTATTGCACAGCGCTTGGCTTCGATAGGAAAGATAACCGAAGACACTTCGTAATGCTTCCCGAACGCATCAGCCTGAAATGGATCACCGGACCTCAAAGAAGCAAGCTTTCGATATGTGACGTTCCCGTTAGTCACAGAAGCAAGAGTTTTCTTTACGCCGACGGATATGCTTCCGCTCAGGACGCGGAAAGCCTCGTTGGTAAGTATGAGTTCATCTGCCTCTGAAATTATGGCGACCGGTTCCGAAAACTGAGTAAAAAAGCTCTCATTTAGGCGTGCCAGCAGTGCAACTGACTCCTCTGTAGGCAACT
>URSI01000168.1 GCA_900550505.1 uncultured Eubacteriales bacterium | reverse complement strand
CTTTGAAGCATGTGAAACCAATTTTGTACCCCAGATCATCGATTTTCTGGCATTAAAGGTCACGGCCGATTTTGAACCGAAAATCAAGAATAATCTCGTTCAGGTCGAAGACATCCAAGACAGCGTTGAGTCCGTTCTTGTTCAGGCCGGTTATGCCGATGTCGCAAAGGCATATATCTTATACCGCCGTCAGCGCGAAAAGTTAAGAAACGTCAAATCCACCATTCTCGACTACAAGGAACTGGTTGACAGCTACGTCAAAGCAACCGACTGGCGCGTCAAGGAGAATTCAACCGTCACCTATTCGGTCGGCGGATTGATTTTGAGCAACTCCGGCGCGATCACCGCCAACTATTGGCTCAGCGAAATCTATGACGATGAAATTGCAAACGCGCACAAGAATGCCGACATTCATCTGCATGACCTTTCGATGCTTACCGGATACTGCGCCGGTTGGTCGTTAAAACAGCTGATAAAAGAAGGACTCGGCGGCGTGCCCGGCAAGATCACATCCGCTCCCGCATCGCACCTCGCCACACTATGCAACCAAATGGTCAATTTTCTCGGTATAATGCAAAACGAATGGGCCGGAGCACAGGCGTTTTCTTCGTTCGACACATACCTCGCTCCGTTTGTCAAGGCCGACAATCTCACTTACGAACAGGTAAAAAAGAGCCTTGAGTCGTTCGTATTCGGCGTAAACACCCCTTCGCGCTGGGGCACGCAGGCTCCGTTTTCGAATGTCACGCTCGACTGGACGGTTCCGGACGATCTCGCGGAGCAGTACTGCATAGTCGGCGGCAAGGAGCAGAGCTACAAGTATAAAGACTGCAAAGCCGAGATGGATATGATAAACAAGGCCTTCATAGAGATCATGATAGAAGGCGATGCGAACGGCCGCGGTTTCCAGTACCCGATCCCGACATATTCCATCACCCGTGATTTTGACTGGTCCGATACCGAAAACAACCGGCTTCTGTTCGAAATGACCAGCAAATACGGCACTCCGTATTTTTCAAATTATATCAACAGCGACATGGAGCCCACAGACGTACGTTCCATGTGCTGCCGCCTCAGACTGGACCTGCGTGAGCTGAGGAAAAAGAGCGGCGGGTTTTTCGGCAGCGGCGAAAGCACGGGCTCCGTCGGCGTCGTGACGATAAATATGCCGCGCATAGCATACCTCTCTGACAGCGAAGAAGACTTTATGAAGAGACTCGACCGCATGATGGATATTGCGGCACGTTCGCTGAAAGTAAAGCGCACCGTCATCACAAAGCTCCTTAACGAAGGGCTTTATCCCTACACCAAGCGCTATCTCGGCACGTTTGAGAACCACTTCTCTACGATAGGTCTCGTCGGAATGAACGAAGCGGGGCTCAACGCGAAGTGGCTGCGCAGCGATATGACGACCAGACAGACACAGGAATTCACAAAGCGCGTGCTCAACCATATGAGGGAAAGACTTTCCGACTACCAGGAAGCTTACGGTGATCTTTACAACCTCGAAGCAACCCCTGCCGAATCCACTTCATACAGACTCGCCAAGCACGACAAGAAGCGTTACCCCGACATCATCACCGCAAACGAAAACGGCACGCCTTATTATACCAACAGCTCCAACCTGCCGGTGGGATATACGGACGATATATTCGAAGCACTCGCCATTCAGGATGAGCTGCAGACGCTCTACACTTCCGGTACGGTTTTCCATGCGTTCCTCGGCGAAAAGCTTCCGGATTGGAAGGCCGCCGCAACGCTGGTCAGAAAGATCGCGGAGAACCACAGGCTGCCCTACTACACCATTTCCCCAACCTACTCGGTGTGCAGCACACACGGATATATCACCGGTGAGCATTACGTTTGCCCGGAATGCGGTGAACCTACCGAAGTATACAGCCGCATAACGGGATACTACCGTCCCGTGCAAAACTGGAACGTGGGCAAGGCACAGGAATACAAAGATCGTAAGACATACGACGTAATAAACAAGAATCAGCCGCATATAAACGTCCGCGCCGAATCCTGTCAGCAGGACCGTTGCGAAAGTGACAACACCCTCGCAGACGGTATATACCTGTTTGCGACAAAGACCTGCCCCAACTGCAAAGTTGCAGGAGCGCTCCTCGATAAAGCCGGGGTTAACTACACGAAGCTTTTTGTGGAGGACAGCGCTGACACAGCCAAAGAACTCGGGCTGCGCCAGGCGCCCTCGCTCGTGATAAAGAATGCCGGCAAGGTCGATACGTTTGTAAACATCACCGGGATCAAATCCTACCTGAATTCCTGAGTGAAAATAGCGATATGAGATATGACACGATAGTGATAGGCGGCGGTCCGGCAGGGCTGACTGCCGCCATCTATCTCCGCCGCGCCGGGAAAAGCGTGGCCGTGATAGAAAAAGGCTCATTCGGGGGGCAGGTGAACTACTCCCCAAAAATAGAAAACTACCCCGGATTTGAAAGTATAAGCGGGAATGAGCTTGCCGACACCATGACAGGGCACGCGATCGCTCAGGGCGCAGACGTCATACCGGAAACGGTCACGGGTGTCCGGCTCGAGGGCGCTTTGAAAACAGTCGTGACCGAAGACGGCAGCGAATATTCCGCGCCTGCGCTGATAATCGCGACCGGTGCCAAACACAGATTGCTCGGTGTTCACGGCGAGTCGGAATACATCGGACACGGGATATCGTTCTGCGCCGTGTGCGACGGAGCTTTCTGTGAGGGACAGGACGTGGCAGTGATCGGCGGCGGCAACAGCGCGCTCCAGGAAGCGCTTCTGCTGTCCGACATATGCCGCAGTGTGACAATAGTGCAGAACCTCGGATTTCTTACGGGCGAAAAACAGCTTGCGGAACGGCTCTCCGCTTGCAGAAATGTCTCGGTAATATACGGCGCGACCGTTGAATCGTTTTACGGCGATTCGGAGTTGCGGGGGCTGCGTATCGTTACAACTTCAGGGACACGTGAGCTGAAGGCGGAAAGTGTCTTTATAGCGGTCGGACTTGCTCCGGACAACGATATCGTGAAGGATATCGTTCAGCTCGACACGAACGGATGCATCGTTGCGGCGGAAGACTGCATCACCTCCGTTGAGGGCATATATGCTGCGGGTGACTGCCGTTCAAAACAAATAAGGCAGATAACGACCGCTGTCGCCGACGGCGCAACGGCGGCGCTGGCAGCGTGTCGTTATATGGATATGCTTTGAT
>URSI01000167.1 GCA_900550505.1 uncultured Eubacteriales bacterium | reverse complement strand
GCGGAGAATAAAATGAAAAAGCGAAGAAAAAAAAGCAATATCTCCAAAGCTATCGTAATTGCTTTAGTAATTTTTTTAATTACGATATCATTGCTCAAATTGCGCGAAACCCTGTTATACGCCGTTACGGATTTTGCGAGGATCGATGCAGTCAATATAATGACACAAATGATAGACCAAACTGTTAGCGAATATCTTAAAGAAAATGCCGTTAACTATAACAATCTCTGCAGCCTCGAAAAAAGTCAAGACGGCAAAATAACCGCTCTCACCGTGGACAGCGTTGCTCTCAATACGATAAAAAGCGATCTTTCACTAATGATACTTCAGCGCGCGCGCTCACTCGGAAAATGTGATTACAATGTCCCCATAGGATCTCTGCTTCAAAGTGTGCTTCTGTCGGGCAGAGGCTTCAACATAAAGGTAAGGATAGTGCCGACTGGATCGGTGGCCAGTCAAATAAATAACAGTTTCATCGCTGCGGGCATAAACCAGACTTGTCACAGAATCTCGCTCAGAGTAATGCTGACTTTCAGCGTACTTGCCCCGTTTACTGCTGCCGGAGCAACGGTTGAACAGGAACTGCCCATAGCGGAAACAATTATCTTCGGAGAAGTCCCAGATGCTTATATAACAGTAAACGGCGAACCGATAACTATCGGTTCGCCGCCATGACAGCAAATGAAAGCAAACACGCCGCGCTGGAAGCCGGGAGCGCTATTTCGCTTTTCACTGCATAATCAATGCGGACACTTACATCTGCATGCCTTGAAAACGATGCTGAAATACCACGCTTTTCACCGCCGATCACCAAAAGCAACGGTTTTGTCAATACGCCCGGCTCCGCAGCGGCCGCACCATCCTTTGACGTACATACTATTCTGATTGAGTTTTCCTTCATCATCGATACCAAATCGTCATCGTCATGCGATATGGCAATGTCAAGCAATTCGGAAGCACCGGCAGATGAACGAACTACTACATCCGCCGCCCCAAAAAAGTTACGCGGTGGCAAAAACACGCCGTCACACCCCGAAAGATACAACGAACGGAGCGCATACCCGAAATTAAACGGATCTTCTATTCCTGTGAGGTATACAAAAAACGGAACAGGCTTATTACACAGAAACTCAGGTGACATATACTTTCGTTCCGTGACTTCGGCAGCAATACCACCACAAGTGTTTGAAAGGCTGTGAAAAAATTCCGGAGGCCTATATTCCACAGTAACGGAATTTTTGTCGGCGTACCTCAGCAGCTGTGCGTACTGCATTTTTTCGGCTGCTCTGAACTTTGTCGACTTGACCTTATTGAGCCGCTCCCTATCTATAAATATTTTCAGTATATCTCTGTGCCCGCCACGTATCGCCGCCAGAACCGAGACTGCACCGGCCAGCATATTTGTGGATTCACTCATCTTCATTACCGCTCAGCAGATCGTTGAGGTCAGATATACGATATGAGTTACGGGCATTACCCGTGTATGTCATAACGATAACATCTGTTATACCGTTTACTTCTACAAACTGTTCGATATCCATTCCCACCTGATCCGCAAATGTACGTATCTCACCAACATGGAGCTGCTCACAATGAGCGAGCAGGAACGGCGAAAGAGCCGAACGCGTATCATCCGCGAGCAGCAATATGCGCCTGCCGTTTTCTATCCCGGTTTCCGCAAATGTATACGTTCCGCGGCAGCCGAAAATCATATATCCATATCTGATCGGATTACTTACGCTCCGGTATACCATCTGAGTTTCAGTGCGTTTGGTACCGTCGTGATAATAGTGGGTTACATCTGAAGGATATTTGGAATCTACCTTATAAAACGTAATATAATCCGGATCCTCTTCAAGCTGACGAAGCTCTACGGAGTTATAGTTCTCACCAAGATATTCATCGATAGTGTCAGCTTCATACTCTGACAGCGGCACCGGTGTCTCGCCCATTGCTTCGGCAAGTGCCGCGTAAGCGTAATAGGCACCTAACGGAGTCCAATTAGGGTCGGTACGGTAATAAAGGTATTCATCGATATGCTCAGCAAGACTGCCGTATACATCAACACATGTCACCGAGTCGCCCACACCGTCATATATACCCTTAATAATGTCAAGCTGTGATGCACTGCTTGCCTTTTTGCCATCGCCGTCACGATAAAATTCCGCATAAGTTGGTACTACACAGCAGAAAACATTGACCTTTGAAGACAAAGATTCTCCGTACGCAGCCATCGCAGCCGCAAACTTCGGTTCGTTGGAAGCCGAGCCGCCGAGAAGTGAAACCGCGCTGTTGCCATAAACATATATATTGTTGATGGTTTTTCCGAATACGGTTTCTTCAGGCTGTGATGACTCATCGGACACGTCGGGAAGCGACGTGTCCGGCGTCGAACTGTCGCTCGGGCTTTCTTCGTCACTCGCATCGTCCGGTGGGAATGAGATATCGGAGGTCTCGGGAGCACTGTTACCCGAAGAAGTGTCCGGACTCTCCGCGTTGCTTTCATACGGAGGGAGCACCGGAGTATAATCGTTGTTCCTGTATATCATCAGCACCACTGCGAGTGAGCAAGCAAGTATCAGTACTGCAGCTACTACACTGGTGAGTATGCGTGTGCGACTCTCGCCGACACGTTCTTCAAGATATTCACGTTTCTTATCTTCGCTCATACCTACCATCCTTTCACATGCAGTCATTATTGCCACTATTTATCGTTTTTTAACACCCAATTGTAAAATGCGTGAATTTAACTGTTCCCCGGATCAACACTGCTGTCGTCCGTCTCATCCGCCTCCGACGCGGAATCGTCTGACGTATCGGCTGACTGAGACGCATCCTCACGCTTGGCACGTTTGCAACGTTCGTTATCCTCACGTGTCCTTTCGTCCTTGCGACGACGTATTTCCTCGAGTTCTTCGACGGTGGCCCCTTTGTCCATAAGCAAATTGAACTGCTCACCGTCCATAGTTTCATGAGAGACGAGATAATCCGCTATGAATACAAGCTTATCTTTGTTTTCCTCAAGAATATCACGTGCCATCTTATGAGCATACTCTACAATACTGAGTATCTCGCGGTCTATCTTTGCTGCGACTTCATCCGAATAATTTACGGTGCTTGCAAAATCTCTGCCTAAAAACACTTCATCATGACCGCTGCCGTAAACAATGGGACCGAGCTCTTTGCTCATACCATACTGAGTCACCATTTTTCTTGCTAT
>URSI01000166.1 GCA_900550505.1 uncultured Eubacteriales bacterium | reverse complement strand
AAAAATCCAGCCTGGTCGTGTCCAGCCCCGTCACTGTCAGTAAAAAGCTTTCGCTCAGCGACCCCGCGGACGCGATTGCCGACGGCTCGGGACGGAAGGCAAATATCTGTTTGGGCGCGCAGCCCGAAAGATATACCATCAATGCCAGCACGCCGTCTTCAAGAATAACACCGCCCGATTTTCCGGATGTGCATCCGCCGCACCGTAGCTCGCCCGTGCGGCAGTCAAAGCTGACGTTTCCGTACAGCTCACCGCCGCAGGAGGCGCATACAAAGTCCGGGCAGTAGCCGGTGATGAACAGCAGCCGCAGTTCAAATACCGTTTTTATAAAAATGTGAAGCTCCGGATGGCGGCTCAAATACCAAAGTGAGTTGAGCAGCAGCCGGAATATTTCGCCCTGTTCCTGCGACGCGGTGCTGCTTGCAGCTGCCGCATCACACAGCCAGCAGGCAAGAGACAACCCGGCAAGGCTGCCGTTGAGTTCAAAAAAAACATCGACCGGAGATGCCTCGGTGAGGGAATAATGTCCGTTGCGGTAAAAGACGGTCATATCGGACAATGCGTAGAGCTGTGTAGACGCGAAGAATCGTGATGCCGTGCGTATACCACCGCGGACGTTGACGCCTATAACGCCGTGAGTGGGGGTCAGTACGGTCAGATATTTGCCGTTTTCGCCTTTCTTTTCCGCTCGTATCACGAGCCCTCTCACGTCGATATACATCAGCGGTCTTCTCCGTAACCGAAGGAATTGAGAAGCGACTGACGGTCACGCCAGTTTTCCTTTACCTTTACCCACAGATCGAGATACACCTTAGCGCCGAAAAACGCCTCTGCATCTTCACGCGCATAAGTACCGATTTTTTTCAGCATGGAACCGTTTTTGCCGATAAGTATCCTTTTGTGCGTTTCGCGTTCACAAAACAGCTCGGCGCGTATGGCGATGGCGCCGCGCCTTTCCTTGAATTCCTCTATAACTACCGCAACGCCGTGCGGTATCTCATCGTCAGTCAACCTCAATACCTTTTCGCGTATCATCTCGGCTACGAGCTGCTTTTCCGGCATGTCAGTGAGCTGATCGTCGGGAAAGAAGTGCGGCGAGTCTACGAGAAGCGGCTCGAGCTCGTCAAAAATAAGCGAAACACCGTCACCCGTCAGGGCACTTATGGGGACCACTGCGGTGAAGTCGTACTGAGCGGAGAGGTCTCGGATCGTTTCGGCTACAAGAGTCTTATTGACGGCGTCACATTTGTTGATCACGAGTATCACGTTGCCGTTATCGGAAAACGCGCGCCTGAGCGCATCCCGTTCTCCTTCGGTGAGTTCGCGACCCGCTTCCACCACGAACAATGTTATGTCCGTGTCACCGATCGACGAACCGACGCTCTTCATCATGTATTCACCGAGCTTGGTCCGCGGACGGTGTATTCCGGGCGTGTCAATAAATACATACTGGCTTTCCCCGCGTGTCACTACCCCGGTTATTCTGGTACGCGTGGTTTGTGGCTTTTTTGAGACTATCGCTATTTTTTCGCCGATCAGCGCGTTGAGCAATGTTGATTTGCCCACGTTCGGCCTTCCGCATATCGAAATGAAAGCACTTTTTGTCATTTCAAGTCTCCCTTGTTATCCCTATCTTTTCCATCAGGCATCGCTGCTTCTCCTCCATGAGCTGCCGTTCATTTTCTTCGATATGGTCGTATCCGACCAGATGCAATACGGAATGTACGGCTAAAAACGCACATTCGCGGAGCAGTGAATGACCGTATTCCTCAGACTGCCGCAGCGCCGTTTCAAACGATATGACTATGTCGCCGAGCCCGACTGTGCCGTCGCTCTCCTCGTAAAGCGGCTCGGCGGCCTCGCACGGCGGTGAAAAACTGTACGCCGGGAAAGAGAGCACGTCAGTCGGGGAATCGATCCCGCGGGTCTCAAGGTTCAGCTCGTGTATCGACTTATCGTCTGTGAACACAAGGCATACATTCCATCCGTCGTCTCCGAGCAGCAGGGCGATCGCCTTTATGATCGCATCACAGACGGAATCTGCGAGAGCCCCGGTCAGTTTCTCGTCCGTAATTTCTTTTACCAATTCAACCCTGCTGTCTGCCACCGTGGTCTCCTCCTCTGCGGAAAACCGCACGCTGCGGCTCCTTGGGCTTTTCCTTTTCGGCTTTTTCGTATGCGAGTATAACCTTTTGCACCAGCGGATGCCGCACGACATCCTTGTGAGAAAATCGGAAAATAGAGATCTTTTCTATGCCGTCGAGTATTTTTACCGCCTCGGCGAGCCCGCTGCGGCGCATGAACGGAAGGTCTACCTGCGTCAGGTCGCCGGTCACCACGGCTTTTGAGTTATTGCCCAGTCTTGTCAGAAACATTTTCATCTGCTCGGGCGTAGTATTCTGCGCTTCGTCAAGAATTATGAAAGCGTCGTCGAGCGTGCGTCCGCGCATATAAGCCAACGGCGCTATTTCAATGGTCCCTTTTTCGAGAAAAGCTTTGAAGCTTTCGCTGCCGAGCATCTCGTTCAGCGCGTCATAAAGCGGTCTCAGGTAGGGATCGATCTTGCTCTGGAGATCGCCGGGCAGGAAACCGAGCTTTTCGCCGGCTTCGACGGCGGGACGTGTGAGCACTATTCGCGTTATTTCGCGCTTTTTGAGAGCGGCGACCGCCGCAGCCACGGCAAGAAAGGTCTTGCCGGTCCCGGCGGGACCCACACCGAAAATAATGGTGTTTGCGGCAATAGCTTCTACATACCGCTTCTGACCGACCGTACGGGCTTTTACCGGCTTACCTTTCCCGGTGAGACATATACAGTCGGCATAAAGCCCGGTCAGCTCGGCGCCGCGATCTTCCTTGACCATTGCGATAACATAGTTTATGCTGTTTTCGTCGATCACTTCGCTCAATTTGGTAAGCGAAGCGAGCTGTTCTATCGCGCAGCAAGCCTTGTCTACCGAAAGCTCGTCCTCGCCGCTTACGGCAAGACAGCCTTCACGGCAGAGAACGCGGACGTCAAACTCCCGTTCGAGTATGGCGATATTTCCGTCGAGTGTACCGAAAAGCTTATGAATGAAATCCGTTTCAAGTAACGGCATCGCTTTTTCTGTCATTTCAAGCCCCTTCAACATACATATATAACGATTATATCACATTCATATGAGAAAGTACACATAACAAAAAAAGATTTTTTACTCGGTGAATTCCCAAAGTAAGTTCCACAGTAGGAAAAGGTAGCGATTAGTATGGGAA
>URSI01000165.1 GCA_900550505.1 uncultured Eubacteriales bacterium | reverse complement strand
GTGCATCACTTATCGCAAGACTGTTGCTTGAGGAAGCCACCGACATCAACTTTTTTGTAGGCCGCGCTGTGAATCCGGCACATCAGAACCCCGGGTTACCCATCAATTTCAACATTAAAATGCAGCTCGTCGACGAGCTTGCCGACTGCCTGAAAAAAATGGGCAAAAGGATTAAGGTGAGTTACTTTTGAACGAAAACAGAAAATTTGATACCAAGGTACAGGTGCTTAAGTACAAAGTGCTGCGTGAGGTCGCGCGGCTCGCGTGGGAAGACAAATTGCTTGACGGAGTTATGGACATCCCCGGCAAGATCGTCCCCGGCAATATCCCGACGATGCGCTGCTGCGTATACAAGGAACGGGCGATATTGGGAGAAAGAGTCAAGCTCGCTATGGGCGGTGATCAGTCAAATCCCAACGTGATAGAGGTCATCGAAATAGCATGTGATGAGTGCCCTGTGGGCGGCTACGAGGTCACGGCGGCCTGCCGCGGCTGCCTTGCTCACCGCTGTGAAGCGGCATGCAAGCGTGATGCGATAACCTTTGACCGCAATCATACCGCGCACATCGACAAGACAAAATGCGTCGAATGCGGCGCATGCGCCAAGGTGTGCCCGTACTCAGCGATCGTCAATCGTAAGCGTCCGTGCGAAAATGCCTGCAAAGTCAAGGCGATATCGATGGACGAAAACAAAGCGGCATGTATAGACAATGGCAAATGTATCGCCTGCGGTGCCTGCGTTTACCAGTGCCCGTTCGGTGCGATAAGCGATAAATCGTACATACTCAACACCATTGACATACTGAAAAAAAGCGAAAACTCTAAAAAGTACCGCGTGTACGCCGTTATCGCGCCCTCAATCTCGAGTCAATTTACATACGCCGCTCTGGGTCAAGTCGTCAGCGGAATTAAAAAACTCGGTTTTCATACGGTGGTTGAGGCTGCACTCGGAGCCGACATGGTGGCGTATGAAGAGGCTGCAGAGCTTGCGGAAAAGGGATTTTTGACCAGTTCATGCTGCCCTGCCTTCGTCAGTTATATCGAAAAGCAGTTCCCCAACATGGTGCCTCACATCTCGCACAATCTGTCACCGGCTGCGATGCTTGCAAAATATATCAAATCGATAGACGAAAGTGCAAAGGTCGTATTCATAGGTCCGTGTACTGCGAAAAAAGCGGAGTTCCGCCGCGAGGAGCAGAAAAAGTATGTGGACAGCGTTCTCACCTTTGAAGAGCTTCAGGCACTGTTTGACAGCCGCGATCTGGAGCTTTCGGAACTGCCGGAAGATGTTCTCGACAACGCCTCATATTACGGCCGCATATTTGCGCGCAGCGGCGGGCTTTCCGACGCCGTCGTACAGGCGTTGAAGGAGCGCGGCATAACCGATTTTGAATGCAAGAGCGTCGCCTGCGACGGAATTGAAGCCTGCAGGACCGCACTGCTCAAAGCCTCGAAGAACGTACTTGAAGGCAACTTTATCGAAGGCATGGCCTGCGTGGGCGGCTGTATAGGCGGTGCCGGATGTCTGACACACGGCGAAAAAAACAAGGCCGAGGTAGACAAATACGGACGCGAGGCATATGAAAAAACTATAAGCGACGCTATCGCCGTCGTACGCGGAAGTAACTGAACCATATCCACAGAAGCGGGTGCTGTCCGCAGGGTCCACCTGCAGATAAGCGCCCGACTTTTGTAAATATGTCATGAAACTCCGTTGCAATAACGAGCCGCCCATGGTATAATCAGCATCGGATATTTGGCAAGACCAAAGAAACAAACCTGACAGGAGAAGAAACATGTATATTTCCGATCACATACTCTACGTTGGAGTGAACGACACGGACATAGACCTTTTTGAAGGTCAGTATAAAGTGCCGCACGGCATGAGCTACAATTCTTATATCATCAAGGACGAGAAGACAGCGGTATTTGACACCGTCGACGCACGAAAAGGGGACGAGTGGCTTTCAAATATTTCCGCGGTCCTCGGCGGGAAACGTCCCGACTACCTCATAATACAGCATATGGAGCCGGACCACTCCGCAAGCATCGCAAGATTTCTTGAGGCGTATCCCGACACATGTGTGGTGGGTAACGCAAAGACATTTGCAATAGCAGAGAAATTTTTCGGCAGCAATATCGCGCCTAACAGGCAGATCGTCCGTGACACCGAGACTTTGTGCCTGGGTACTCATACGCTGCATTTCGTGTTTGCGCCAATGGTGCATTGGCCGGAGGTCATGGTCACGTACGAGGAAAGCGAGAAGGTATTGTTTTCAGCCGACGCATTCGGAAGGTTCGGGACGCCTGATGCAAAAGTGAGCTGGGTGGACGAAGCGCGCAGATATTACTTCGGTATAGTCGGCAAATACGGCACTCAGGTCACATCCCTTCTGAAAAAAGCGGCTTCGCTCGAAATAAAAACCATATGCCCTCTCCATGGTCCGGTACTCAATGACCCGACGGAGGCTGTGGAGCTTTACTCACTTTGGAGCTCATACAAACCGGAAAAGCACGGAGTACTGATAGCATACACTTCTGTTTACGGCAACACGAAAAAAGTTGTAACAGAGCTTAAAAATGAGCTGGAAACGCTCGGCGCAGCGGTCGAAGCCATCGATCTTGCAAGAAGCGATATGTCAAACGCCGTTGCCGAAGCCTTCCGGAACGACGAGCTCGTGCTCGCGACCACGACGTACAACGCAGACATCTTCCCTTTTATGAGAGATTTTATTGACCACCTTACCGAGCGCGGATATAAAAACCGCACCATAGGTCTGATAGAAAACGGCTCATGGGCACCGCGCGCAGCGCAAGTCATGCGCGAAATGCTCTCAGGATGCGCCGTGACCTTTGCAGAGCCCGTCGTAACGATCAACTCTTCCAGCGATGAGGCCTCTGCCGCAGCAGTAACGGAACTTGCAAAAGTGCTCGCAAAGGCGGAACATGAGTCGGAAGACGGCTCCGGGTCACAAGAAAACAAGCCCTCCGTACGCTGGCAGTGCAGCATCTGCGGATATGTTTACGAGGGGGACGAGCTGCCCGCCGACTTCAAGTGCCCGCTTTGCAAGCGCGGAGCGGAGTTTTTCAAGCGCATCGACTGAATATCACCATGGAATCAATAGGAGATACGCCTATGATACGCTTCACGGTACTGAATGAGTTTTATAAATCCATCGAGGGCGAATTCCCCAAAGAAATCAGCGGAACGGACAACATACACCTGTACGCCGCCAAGGGGACGACCGCG
>URSI01000164.1 GCA_900550505.1 uncultured Eubacteriales bacterium | reverse complement strand
GTACGGGAATATATAGCCAGACGCCACAAATGACCGTGACGTTGTGCCGGAGCGCCGTGCTTCCTAATTTCTTAGGAGGTAAGCGTATGAACAAAGAAGAACTCAACAGACACGACCACGTTCGTGAGCTTCTCGAACGCCGTGACTTCGGCAAGTTGCGCGATCTTATCAGCGGACTGTATCCCGCAGATGCTGAGGAGCTGTTTGAAGAAATGAGCGAAAAAGAACGGCTCATAGTCTTCCGGCTTCTGCCGAAAGACGAAGCGGCAGAAATATTTGTCGAGATGCAGCCGGAAATGCAGCAATCGCTCATCAATTCCTTTACCGATCGCGAGCTCAGCGAGGTGCTCGACGAGCTGTATGTGGACGATGCCGCCGATATAGTCGGAGAAATGCCCGCCGCGGTGGTGACCAGAATGCTTAAGGCAGCAGACCCGAAAACCCGCTATGAAATAAATCGGATACTGCGTTATCCGCAGGACAGCGCCGGAAGCGTTATGACCACTGAATTTGTAAAGCTCAGAGAGTCGATGACGATATCCCAGGCGTTTGAAAAGATACGCAGAGTAGGTCCGGACAGTGAGACCGTATATACTTGCTATGTGACCGACAGTTCACTGCTTATCGGTGTTATAACAGTCAAGGCCATGCTGTTGGCTCCGGAGGGCAGCACCGTAAGTGAGCTGATGGAGCGGGACGTTATAAGCATCGGCACACATGACGACAAGGAAAAGGCAGTAGAGCTGATGTCCAAGTATGATCTGCTTGCGCTCCCTGTCGTCGATGCGGAAAATCGGCTTGTCGGCATCGTTACAATCGACGACGCCATCGATGTCCTCCGTGAAGAGATGACTGAGGATATTGAGAAAATGGCCGCCATTGCGACAACCGATAAACCGTATCTGAAAACGAGCGTCGTGTCTACATGGCTCAAGCGTATGCCATGGCTTGCGTTGCTGATGATATCCGCGACATTCACCGGGACTATAATAGCATCATATGAAAATGCGCTGGCAAATGCGGTTATTCTGACAGCCTTTATCCCGATGCTTATGGACACAGGCGGAAACGCCGGCAGTCAGGTATCGGTTACCGTTATACGCGGACTTTCACTCGGCGAAATAACGCTCAGGGATATTTTCAGTGTTATGCGTAAGGAGTTTTGCGTATCCCTGCTTTGCGGCGGATCATTGGCATTGCTCGGGTTTGCCAAGCTGATACTGATAGACCACACCGGCATAAATGTCGCAGCAACTGTTGCCATAACTTTGCTTGCAGCCGTGATCTTTGCAAAGCTTATAGGATGCGTCCTGCCCATAATAGTGAAAAGTGTGGGGTTGGATCCCGCGCTGGTGTCGAGCCCGCTGATCACAACGATCGCCGACGCCGTATCACTCATGATATATTTCCGTGTTGCCACCGTGCTGATACCGAATTTCTGAGATATCAGCCGTGTGCATAAAATTCGGGCATGACCCGGGAAAGGAGGAGATAATGGCAGTTTATCTGATCGATTTTGAAAACGTACATTCCGACGGCTTGAAAGGAATAGACCAGTTGAGCGCTGACGACATGGTGTACTTGTTTTACAGTCAAAATGCAGATACAATAACGTTCGATATGCATTTCAAACTGGCAAAAAGCTCCGCGTCGTTAGAGCTTTTTGAAGCTAAGCGACTCGGCAAGAACGCGATCGACTTTCACATCTCGACGTTTCTGGGATTTCTGATCTGCAAATATCCGGACGAGACGTTCTTTATCGTCAGCAGGGACAACGGTTATCAGTTTTCATTTGACTTCTGGCGCACCTACCTTAAGGACAGCAAGCCAAGGATTTATTACGCGTACTCGATAGACCGTGCGCTGAACCTTATACGCTCCAACAGACTAAGTGACGCGGTGTGTGAAAGCCGTGTATGCGCATCCGATTCACAAAGTTCTCAGGAAGCGGTCGACACGGCAACAGTGCCCAAGCCGGAAGAAGCAGACGAAGCGGTTTTGACGGAGCAGAACGTAAAAAGCAACGATGAGGCACTCAATACCGCACCTGAAAAACCTGCAAAGCGCAGGCGCACACGAGGCACATCAAAACCGGAACAGTCTGTTGAGCAACAACCGGATAAGGCTTCTGACATTATTGAGGAACAGCAGAATGAACCAAAACCGTCTGCCGAGCGTATGTCAAAACTTACCGAAGCGCTTTCTGACAAATGCAATTCGGAAGAGCTGACAAGCATTGCAGTTTTGCTTGACGCTTGCGAGGGCAAGCAGGAACGCTATCGCGGCATAATAAAGCTCTTCGGACAAAATCGGGGACTTGAGATCTACAAGAGCGTGAAAAAAATGTGAGGCAAATACGTTTTTCAGGTTTGAAAGCGGGGACAAAATGAAAAAAAATCTCATTCTCATACTTACATTGCTTGTTGTTACGGTATTCGTCCTGACGTCTTGTGACGGATCCGGCAGCTCCGATACAGAAAGCGATGAAAACAGCGTACCGGCGACTACGTACACCGATGAAGGTGAAGTGAAGGTGCGGATATTCAAGATCGGCAAAGCCGATGCCATACTCATCCGCACACATACGCACACAATGCTCATTGATGCGGGTGATACCGATAATGCGGATGAGATATTGGAGTATTTTGCCGAAAAAGGCATAGATACTTTGGATTATCTCGTGATCACCATGTTTGACAACGGGCATGTGGGCGGCGCACCGGCCATACTCGGTAAAATGAATGTGAAAAACATCATACATGCCGATTACGTCGAAAATTCACCGGAATACGAGGCTTTCATGAGCGCTCTCGGGCAGTCAAAAGCAGAGATAACCCCGCTTACGGAGGTTATGGATATCACTCTTGACGACGCCGCTTTGACGCTGATGCCTTCAGACAGAGAGAGCTACACGGACTACAAAGACGAAAATGCTTCGATAATCGTTACAATGAAGCACGGTGAGAACAGCTTTCTTTTTGCTTCAGACGCACACGCCGAACGACTCGCTGAGCTCATCAGCTCAGGGATGGGCACTTTCACATTTTTGAAAGTACCGGATCACGGCAGAGTCAATTCAAGTTCAGAAGCTTTCATCGATGCCGTAAAGCCGCAGATCGCAGCGATAACCTGTTCCGACAAAAACATACCGTCCGCCGAAGTGGTGACGGCGCTCAGAAATTCAGGTGCCGACGTTTACCTGACCTCAGGCGGCGCGGTAAAACTGACAAGCGACGGAACCGTTCTTACGGTGGTTCACGG
>URSI01000163.1 GCA_900550505.1 uncultured Eubacteriales bacterium | reverse complement strand
GGTGATAGCCCAGAAAGAGGGCGCTGATCCCGCTGCGGTCGTTTTTGACGCTATCAATGCCGCAAAGACCCGCGGCACGGAAATTCTGATAGTGGATACTGCGGGCAGACTGCATAACAAAACCAATCTTATCAATGAGCTTGCAAAAATAAACCGCATAATAAGGCGTGAGCTTCCGGATTGCGACGTTGAGACATTGCTGGTGCTTGATGCGGTGACAGGACAGAACGCGATAGCGCAGGCACGGGAATTCAGCAAAGCGGCGGATATTGACGGCATAGTTCTGACTAAGCTGGACGGTACCGCCAAGGGCGGGATAGTTATCGCGGTACGGCTCGAGCTCGGTATACCGGTCAAGCTCATAGGCGTCGGAGAAGGAGTCGAGGATATGCAGCCTTTCGACCGCGATGAGTTCGTGAGGGCGCTGCTCGGTGAGCGGCAGGAAGAGGAACAATGAAGGAATGTATAAAGGTCGTTCTGGCCACACGCAACAAACATAAGACCGCAGAGCTGACGGAGCTTTTTTCAGATCTTGGATTCAGCCTTGGTTTCGTGACTCTCGATGAGGCGGGATTTGACGGCGAGATAGCAGAGGATGGCAACAGCTTTGAAGACAACGCGCTTATCAAAGCGCGCACCGCAGCACGTGAATGCAATATGACGGCTGTGGCGGATGATTCCGGACTTGAGGTCGATGCACTCGGCGGCAAGCCGGGCATATATTCCGCACGCTATGCCGGAACAGGTTCGGATGCCGATAACAATAGGAAACTGCTTTCGGAAATGGAAGTGGTCCCGGACGAGAAAAGGACGGCGCGGTTCGTGTGCGCCATGGCCCTGGTCATGCCGGACGGTGCGGAAATTGCCGTACGCGGAACCTGCGAAGGCACCGTTACGAGAGCGCCGCGCGGCAGCGGAACTTTCGGGTATGATCCGCTTTTCTTTTATCCGCCGCTCGGGGCGACGTTCGCCGAACTGAGCCCGGCACAGAAGAATTCGGTAAGCCACCGCGGTCGTGCCGTGCGGCTGCTGGCGGAGAAGATAGCGTCCGACGAAAAGATATGCAACGCGCTGTCGGCTCCGAGTGCATTTGTTGACAAGCGTGATGCGTTGTGATAGAATAACTGCACCCGCCGGCATCGGGCGGAGATGAAGGGGTGACGATCTTGTCAGTAAAAGAGCTTTGGTATTATATCGTCAATCAGCTCAGTACGGTGAGCTTTCTCGACATAGTCGATATCGTCCTTGTTACCGTCATCTTCTTTTATGCGATAAGGTTCATGCGCGCGCGCAGAGCGGGGAAGCTCGCACTGGGCATCGTGCTGCTTACCGCAATGCTCGTGTTGAGTGAGGTGCTCGGGCTGAGTTCTCTCAATTTCATATTGAGGAATTTCTTCCAGCTCGGCTTTATCGCCGTGATAGTGCTGTTTGCACCGGAGATGCGCAGTGCCCTGGAAAAGATAGGCACGGGGTCCGTCAAGAGCTTCAGGGTAAAAGAGAGCGCCGGTTTGCAGTATATCACCGAGATATGTGCAGCTGCCGAAAGCCTTTCTTATACAAAGACGGGCGCGCTGATAGTTTTTGAGCGCGATACGAAGCTCGGGGAGATCATAAAGACGGGCACGGTCATAGATGCTCAGGTGGGAGCTTTCCTTGTATGCAACATTTTTTATCCGAAAGCGCCGCTGCATGACGGAGCGCTGATAGTGCGAAACGGCAGACTGTGCGCGGCTGGCTGCTTTCTCCCGCTTTCTTCAAACAACGATATAGTAAAGAATCTGGGCACCCGTCACAGAGCCGGTATAGGCATGAGTGAGAACAGCGACGCGGTGGTTTTGATCGTATCGGAAGAAACGGGCATAATATCCGTGGCGGTGGACGGTGAATTGCGTCGCGGTTACACGCGCACCTCATTGGAGCGGCGCCTGAAGGAGCTGCTGGACGAAGGCGGCGCGTCGAATGCTTTCGGCAAGTTTACTTCCAAGACAAAGGAGTTCATAAGAAAGGGTGGTGAGCGCAATGACTGACAAAAACCGCCAGTCGCGTTCCGACGGAGAGATCGCCGTCGGCAGCGCTTCAGGCGCGCGTGCGCTCAATTTCATCGTCCTGATATTGTGCTTTATCTGTTCGATAGCACTGTGGTTTTATGTTCAGGACTATGACAGCCCGACATACGAGAAGACGTTTACTGGCATCAAGGTCGGCATTATAGGAGAAAGCGGCGGACTTTCGGTGCTTTCGGGTTACGACGGAGAAGTCGATATAACCGTCAAAGGGCGCAGAAGCGATATAAATCGTCTGTATTCGGATGATATCGTCGCGCAGATAGATATCTCCGGCGTAAGCAGTGCGGGCAATGTTAAGCTTCCCGTTACGGTCATCGTGCCGAACGGGCTCACCGTGTCAAAGTTGTCGTCGTCGGAGTTCTGGCTGTATATCGACAAAACAGCCACCGCGAGCGTACCCGTCGTGGTGAGGCATACTGGGTATTCAAATGAGGGCTTGATCATAGGCAATCCCGTGGCTTCTCCATCTACGGTCACCGTCACGGGACCGGCAGGAGAACTGGAGAAGATCGCGCAGGCATATTGCGAGCTGGATATAGGTAAGATAGACGCTTCGGTGGAAGCGACCGGCGGGTTCGTCCTCCGGGACGCATCCGGTAACGTGATAGACAATCCGTATGTGACGGTGTCCGAGATGGTGCTTTCCATAAAGATACCCGTATATATGCAGAAAGAGTTGCCCGTGCGGGTACAGTTTATAGGCGGGGTGCATCCGCTGGGCTCATCGGTGGTCGAATCAGTGCCGGAGAGCCTGACGTTGCGCGGGACCGTTGAAGATATGACTGGCATTACGGAGATAGTTATAGACGTAGACGAAAGGAATATCGACGGTACGGGTACAGCTGTTGTTCCGATCGTGCTGCCGAAAGGTGTGGAAAACGTCAGCGGTATATCGACGGCCGAGGTCGACGTGACACTTTTGAACAATGTGTCAAGGGAATTCACGTTGGCGGACTTTGAGGTCAAGAACGTGCCGTCAGGTATGGCCTATACGGTGGATACCGACAGTATCACAGTGAAAGTGAGAGGTATGTTGGAAGCGGTGAGAATGTTTAATCCCGACACATCGCTGACGGCGTCGCTTGACCTTTCCGTTTTGGATGGGCGTCCGGCGGGTACATACAGGATCCCGCTGAATATCGATTCCATGTTTTCAAACACCGGTGTTTATGTTTACGGCGGGTATTCCGTTGTTGTGACCATA
>URSI01000162.1 GCA_900550505.1 uncultured Eubacteriales bacterium | reverse complement strand
AACTGCCTTCAGGTCTCCGAAGCTCTTATCCAAATGCTCTATTTTTATTATATCTTCCATTCGCATCAGCTCCCCGTATTTTATTATATCTTCCATTCGCATCAGCTCCCCGTAATTTTCAGTCGCGCTTGAAAATATCGCGTGTGTAGACCTTTTCGCTCACGTCATCAAGACAAGCGTCGTAACGATTGGCTATGATAACATCGGAAGACTTTTTGAAGTCATCAAGATCGTTTACTACCAAACTGCCAAAGAATGTGCTGCCGTCGTCTAAAGTCGGCTCATATATGATGATGTTTGCCCCTTTTGCCTTTATCCGTTTCATTACGCCCTGCACGGAACTCTGACGGAAGTTGTCGCTGTCCGTCTTCATCGTCAGGCGAAAGACGCCTATCGTTCGCTGTTTCTCTCTGCGCACATCGTATTCACCGTTATCACGATAGTCATACCCGCCTGCCATGTGCAATACCTGGTCGGCAATAAAATCTTTTCTCGTACGGTTGCTTTCGACTATCGCACCTATGAGATTCTCAGGAACGGCATCGTAATTTGCCAGCAGCTGCTTCGTATCCTTGGGAAGACAATATCCACCGTAGCCGAAGGACGGATTGTTATAATGCGTGCCGATGCGCGGGTCCAGGCATACGCCGTTTATTATGTCACGCGTTGAGAGACCCTTCAGCTCGGCATAGGTGTCCAGTTCGTTAAAATAGCTCACGCGAAGCGCAAGATATGTATTTGCAAACAGCTTTACAGCCTCCGCTTCGGTAGAACCCATATAAAGGACATCTATATTCTCCTTCAGCGCGCCCTCGGTCAGCAGCCCGGCAAAAACATGTGCCGCATCTTCAAGCGTTTTATCGGAAAGATCCGCTCCCACTATTATGCGGCTGGGATAAAGGTTATCATACAGAGCCTTGCTCTCCCGAAGAAACTCAGGGCTGAAAAAAATCCTGTTTATACCTGTCCTTTTGCGCATTTCCGATGTATAGCCCACTGGCACAGTGGATTTTATGACCATAAAAGCGGTTTCATTGCAGCGTGAAACAAGTTCTAAGACCTTTTCTACCGCAGTGGTGTCAAAAAAATTTTTTGCGCTGTCATAATTTGTCGGTGCCGCTATAACGACAAAATCGGCCTTTCTGTACGCAGATTCCGCATCCACCGTCGCTTTGAGCCGCAGCTCCTTTTCGGAAAGATAGCGCTCTATGTACTCATCTCTCACAGGTGATATATGACGGTTGACAAGCTCCGCCTTTTCTGGCACCACGTCTACGACCGTGACGTCATGATGCTGTGCGAGCAGGACGGCTATCGACAAACCGACGTATCCTGCGCCGGCAACTGCAATATTCATATACTTGCTCCTTTATCCACGCTGTATTTTCCGATAACCGGACGTTTTTAAAGCCCTTAACCGTAAAATATCCGGCCCAAATCATTACCTGCGTATATAGTTCTCCGTGCCGGCCGCGAGCTCGAAATGGCAGCGAACAATACCGGAATCTATCTTCGAATACGGACCGGGCGACGTACGTACGGAAACCGAAGCGCCGTCAAGCACGATACGAAAGGCCTGACGGTTCATGGCAGTCGGAGCCAACGATGCCGCTTCAAGTCCGCGAACGAACCAATCCGGCATAGGGCCTTCGACTGTACACAGCTCATCGATAGTCTTACTGCGATGAGGTCTCCCCTCCTCCGCAGCGATACCGACCGCTATCACAATGACCAGACGCTCGCCTTCACCGACAACAGCCGTGCATTTCGCACGATTGAAGGATGCCGCCACCCAGCATGTGCCGAGTCCCAATTTTGTTGCTTCCAGCACAGCTTTCTCACCGTAGTACCCCGCTTTTTCTTCGAGATCAGGCGAGTCTTTGCCCACTATCGCGATATAATCGGTAACATTTGCAAACGAAGATATCTTTGATATGACGCTGCCGAAAGCCGCGGGTTCATTCAATATGAGCTGCATGGAAAGTTTGCTTTCTTCATTCAGGCCCGCTATGCACGCCGACAACGCCGACGCTTTATCTTCGGGCAAAGGCTCGTCGGTATACCTCCGCACGGAATGACGAGATCTCATAAGTTCCAAAATATCCATCAATACTTCCTCCGAAGCAATAATATTCATTTGATTATAACATGCCCGTTATCAATTGTCCAGTTTTTATGAAAATTTAGAGCTTTCCGATACCATTACTATGTCATAACGTGGACCCTAAAGTATTCCGGGATGAAATGGATGTCAAAAAATTGTCGCGGCTTCTTGCTTACAGAGTGATATAATGGCAAAAATATTGACGGACGGTGCAAATATGTACGATGACAAAAAATATATGAAACGGGCCCTCGCTCTCGCGGCAGCAGCCGCACGTGACGGCGAAGCGCCTGTCGGATGTGTCATCGTTTCGGACGGTCAGATCGTAGCATCGGGAAGAAACATGCGTGAGAAGAAAAAAAACGCACTGCTCCATGCCGAGATAATCGCCATAAACCGCGCCTGTCGCCGGTTGGGACGCTGGAGACTCAGCGGCTGTACCGTATACGTGACGCTGGAGCCGTGCCCGATGTGTGCGGGCGCGCTGATAAACTGCCGCGCCGACCGTGTAGTTTACGGCTGTTCCGATCCCAAGGCCGGCTCATTCGGAAGCATTGTAAACCTGAATGAGCTCGGTTACAACCACCGCTGTGAGGTCACAGGCGGCATACTCGCCGAGGAATGCGCTCTTGCGCTGAGCAACTTTTTCAAAGCGTTGCGAAAACGGAACCGGGACGACCCGGCGGGTCAAAATATTTTATCCACCGATAATTAACGCGAATTGCGCTTCCCTCCCGGATGTGTCATTCCGAAAAAGAAATACAGAGGTCAATGAAAGGATTTCCGGTCCATGAAAGAAAAATTTTACATCACTACTGCTATTTTTTATGCCTCACAGAAGCCTCATATAGGCAACACCTATGAGGTAGTAATGGCTGATGCGATAGCAAGATACAAAAGAATGTGCGGATATGACGTCTATTTTCTCACCGGTACGGATGAACACGGGCTGAAAATACAGGAAGCCGCTGAAAAAGCCGGTGTCGAGCCGCAGCGATTTGTTGACGGGGTTACCGGCGAGCTCAAGCAGATATGGGATAAATTCGGCATTTCATATGACGGCTTCATACGCACAACGGACGAGCAGCATTGCAAGGCAGTTCAAAAAATATTCAAAAAGCTTTACGAACAGGGAGACATATACAAGGGAACATACGAAGGCTGGTACTGCACACCCGATGAGTCCTTCTGGACCCCCGCGCAGCTCGTGGACGGCAAATG
>URSI01000161.1 GCA_900550505.1 uncultured Eubacteriales bacterium | reverse complement strand
GAACTCGATGATCTTATCTGAAACATTCGCCAGCGCTTCGGGCGTGCTGTATACATAACTGCTCTTTTTTACAAAATCGTCAACGGTCAGCGGGCTTGAAAAGCGGGCGGTTGACACAGTCGGCAACGTGTGGTTTGGTCCGGCAAAATAATCGCCCAGCGCCTCCGGAGCGTAATTGCCCAGAAACACCGATCCGGCGTTTCTGACCTTTTCGAGCGTATCAAACGGATCCTTAACGCAAAGTTCAAGGTGTTCAGGGGCTATTCTGTTAGCTATGTCCATAGCTTCATCAAGGTCCTTCACGACGAATATCGCACCGTTTTTCCCTATCGAATCGGCCGCTATCTCCCTGCGTTCGAGCATCGCACAGCGTCTCTCCAGCTCTTCGGACACCTTTGCCGCAAGCGCCTCGTCCGTACAGACGAGCACCGCCTGAGAAAGCCTGTCGTGCTCGGCCTGCGAAAGCATATCGGCGGCTATGAAATCATACCTTGCGCTGTCGTCGGCTACTATAAGTATATCGCTCGGTCCGGCTATCATATCGATCGCGACCGTACCGAACACCTGACGTTTTGCGGTGGCAACAAAGATGTTGCCCGGACCGGTTATCTTATCCACGCGCGGCACGCTCTTTGTGCCGTATGCAAGCGCCGCGACCGCCTGAGCACCGCCGAGCTTGAAAATCTTTGTGACGCCGGCAACACGGGCTGCCGCAAGTACTTCCTTCCTGATACTGCCGTCCTTGCCCGGAGGCGTCACCATAACTATATCCTTCACTCCGGCTATCTTCGCCGGTATCGCGTTCATCAGCACCGTTGAAGGGTACGACGCCGTGCCGCCGGGAACATATATCCCCACTCTCGCAAGCGGTATCACGCGCTGTCCCAACACGGTTCCGTCAGGCTTGCGTATACAAAATCCGCGGCGGCGCTGCTTTTTGTGATAAAGAGATATATTTGCGGCGGCTTCCCTGAGTATCTGCATGTATCTTTCGCCGCATTGAGCCACGGCATTATCTATCTCGGACTTCTTTACTTTGAAATCCGTGAGCTTAATGCCGTCAAGCCGTTCCGTATAATCTGTCAGCGCCTCATCCCCGCGTGCGGCGACATCGGCGATTATGCTCGCCACAAGTGACTCAACATTTCCGCGCACAGAGCGTTCCGCGCTGAGAAACTTTTCAACCGCCTCCGGGTCGTTACGGTAAATATTTATCATATCATCACCCTCAAGCTTTCTCTTATCCTCTCTATCTCGTCACGACAAAAATGATAACTGCTTTTGTTTGCTATCAGTCTTGCGCTCGACAGCGCGATCGTCTCGGTGACTGCCAAATTATTTTCCCTGAGCGTCATTCCGGTCTCAACTATATCGACTATGACATCGCTCAGACCCGAAAGCGGAGCAAGTTCTATGCTGCCATGCAGACTGATGATGTCTATCTGTCTGTTTTTCCCCGCATAATACTCTGCCGCTACGTTCCTGTACTTTGTTGCAACACGCAGCGGAAGCGCCGTGTCGTCGGTATAGCCCACAGGCGCCGCAACGGCCAGGCGGCATGCGCCGAACCGCAGATCGAGCAATTCATAAACGGCCGCGCGGCTCTCAAGCAATACATCTTTACCGACCACGCCTATGTCAGCCGCGCCGCGCTCGACATATACCGCCACATCGGACGGCTTGACAAGCAGATATCGTACACCGTTTTCCGGATTTTCAAACACAAGCTTGCGGCTGTCGCCCGTGAGCTCCGGGCAGCCGTAGCCCAGCGACGAAAACAATTTATATACCTTGTCACCCAGCCGCCCCTTGGGCAATGCAATATTCAGCATCACGCTTCACCTCTGATGATCTGCTTTTTTTTCACACGGACACCGCCGTCGTCCTCCTGTTTGGCAATGACCGAAAAGCCCTCCGAAGTCAGTCGCTGGACCTCTTCTGCCACCCGCCTCGCCGGCGCATCTCCGCAAACCAGCAGCACATCCGCATCATATTCCTTGGCGTCATGCAGATACCGGTCCAGCTCCCCCAGATAAAGCGCGAAGCCTATGGCGCTCTGCGGCTTGCCCAGACGACGCATCATGGCGTCATATCTTCCTCCCGAAAGCACGGAACGCGGTATTGACCTTATATATCCGCGCATTACCAACCCGTTATAATAGTCAAAATCGTTTATTACAGAAAGATCCGCCGTCAACCTGCACATTTTACCGCCAAACCCGCCGAGCGAATCACAAAGCTGCTCAAGCTCCGCCGCCGCTTCTCTCATGGCTTCGGTACGCGCCGCCGCCAGCATCCTCTGCGCGGTATCCCGGCAGTTCCCGTACAGCAGCAACGCATCGCAGAGTTTCTTCGTGTCGCCGTCACCGAGCCCCGCGTCGGAAGCAGCCTGAACGATACCGGTCTCATCTTTATGCCTGACCGCCTCTATAATGCGGCGTTTCAGGGAGTCATCGAACCCGTAGCTGTCCAGCAGCGACGATACATAACCCATATGGCTGACCGCGATAACACATTCCTCGCCTATCGCTTCCAGACTCAGCATGGCAAGATGTACGACTTCGCACTCCGCATAACGCGAGTCACCGCCTATATACTCCAATCCCGTCTGCCGTATCTCCGCGAATTCGCCGGAGCTTCTGTCCGTACGGAAAACATTTTCGCAATAATACAGCTTCCGGCTGCTCATGTCCGGCGCTATATTCTTTATCATCCCCAACGTAATATCGGGCTTCAGAGCCATAAGCCGTCCCGACGGATCGGTAAACGTAATGATACTCTCATTACCCAGAAAGCTCTTGTTCTCACTGTATATATCATACGGCTCAAACTTCGAAACCGTATATTTCGAATATCCGTATGTTTCATATAACTCACGCAGCTTCAGCGGCAGCAGCTCCGCACGCGGCAACAGCTTTGCGATCGTATCCACCTTCACACATCCTTTCCGTGAACGGAGATATGATAGCACACATTTTCACTTTAGTCAAGTAGCATATTAACATAAAAATACGATTTCCGTGATTTCTTTTTACCGTTTTTGACGGTATCTCACGGTTTATGCCAAGCCGTTGCACTACCTTGACAGGAAAACACAAAAAGGCGGTCCTCACACGAGGACCGCCGGTAAATTTCAGATATCAGGTGTTTGCAATAATAGCGCTCTCTGCCACATCGGCAACGTGCTCGCAGGCGTCGCAAACACATTCAAAACAGTCATACACCTCACGCCAGGCAATGACCTCAAACGGGTCCTTGCTCTCCGTATGCAGGCGATGCATTGCCGCGATATAGTGCTTGTCTGCCTCTTCTTCAAGATGATTGATCT
>URSI01000160.1 GCA_900550505.1 uncultured Eubacteriales bacterium | reverse complement strand
ATCAAGCAGCAAATTATAGTTCCGGACAGATGCTTTTGCAGCAGCATCGCACCCACTACCGGGATGGCAATGACGGCAAACGGAAGAAAACCATATTTCATCGTCCTCATCCTGCCCTGATTGTCGCTGATATACCTGGCACATACAAGAATAATGCTGAGCTTCAAAAGCTCCGATGGCTGAAACTGAAAAAAGTAAAGATTTATCCATCTGTAAGCGCCATGTGACTCGATACCGATACCCGGAACAAGTCTTATGGCATAACAGAGCACGAGAGCCAATCCGAATATGGCCCACGCATACCTTTTTAGTAGGCGTGTGTCTGCAAATCTTGCCGTGATAACCATTGCAGGCAATCCGACCAGTATATATTTGATCTGACTCTTTACGAAATAATAGCTGTCACCAAACCGGCTTTCGGCATTGGCATAGCTCGCGGAAAAAACCAGTATCGAGCCGACACTGACAAGAAGTATCACTATTATCATGAAGGGTCTGTCTACCTGCCCGAATTCCCTGATGATATTTGACACGTTGCGCCCGCGTGGCTTTTCTGAACGCCGCGTGGCGGTATCGTCCATATTTTGTGCACTTGCCATAAAACTCACCTCACGTACAACCAGCAGCAAAGAGCGCAAAGCAAAGCGGTGACGAGTGAAAACACGCCTACGATACGAAGTTCTGACCAACCGCATTTTTCAAAATGATGGTGTATCGGAGACATTTTGAAAATGCGCTTCCCGGTCAGCTTATAACTTCCGACCTGAAGCACCACAGACAGCGCTTCGAAAACATGTACAAACCCGAAAATGTAGAGCAAAGTGGGACAACCGCAGTAAATTGCAAGCGCCGCGGTAAGACCGCCGAGAAAAAGCGAACCCGTATCACCCATAAATACCTTTGCGGGATAAAAATTGAATATCAGAAAACCCACAAGCCCGCCTGCCGCCGCTGCCGAAGCGACGCCCAGTCTGGCGTCTTCCGAATAAACGGACAGAATAAAGAACATAACGACGATAACAAGATTGACTGAGCCGGCGAGTCCGTCTATTCCGTCAGTAAAATTTGCACCGTTTATATAATATACAATGGCTAGGATATACAGAACATAGGTAAACAATCCGGCATCAAAACTGAAATCAAATACGATCCCGTTTATTCTTGTGGTTATAACACCCATATACGCCAAAACACCGATGTACGCTGTCGCGGCAACGAGCTGCAACAGCAGCTTGGACGGTGCGCTCAGACCCTTATTGCGTTTTCTGAATAATTTGACGTAGTCATCAATGAATCCGATAAGCGCATTTACGCCGGCAAACGCAAGCGATATCCAGATAAAACGACTCTCCCGGCCGAACCCAGACGGCAAAAACAGCACAACCGAAGCGACGATAGCTATAATGAAGAACAAGCCGCCCATCGTCGGTGTTCCTTCTTTGCTTTTGTGCCAATTCGGTCCGATCTCCAGGATACGCTGACCGAGCTTGGCCTTCCGCAGCACCGGAATAAAAGCATATAGCAGCACCGCCGTCACGGCAAGTGCCAACGCAAACGCCATTACCGTGTCAATCACCGGATATGTTTGAATGAAAAGAGCCAGCTTATCCATCGTTCCGCATCCTTAACTTTATTCACTCGTCTTTATGGGCAAGCCCGGATTCCGCTATTATCTCGTGAAACCGCATCGCATTGCTCGCCTTGAAAAGTACGGTGTCGCCTTTTCTGACAAGTCGTTTTATATATGATATCATTGCGTTTCTGTCATCCTGGGCAAAAGATGTCCCGCCGCCATACCCCTCGCAAAGACTTTGCGAATATTTGCCGAGGCACAATAACTCATCGACCCCTTTTGCGCGAGCCGATTCTCCGACCTTACGGTGAGCCGCTTCCGAAAAACTGCCAAGCTCAAGCATATCGCCGAGCACGGCGATACGTCTGCCGTTGTATGAACAAAGGACCGAGAGTGCCGCATCCATCGACTCCGGAGAAGCATTATAGCAATCTGCGATAACCCGTATTCCGCTCGTCATATAGACGTGTTGACGCATACCGCCCGGCCTGAAAAGTTCAAGTCCCTGCGCCGCATCCTTCCGACTTATCCCGAGCAGATCGGCGACAGCTATCGCGGCAAGCGCATTGAGCACATTGTGACGACCCGGCACACGCACCCTGAACTCGATATGAAGCGGATCTCCCGCAAGCGTGAACACTGAGCCGTCGGTATTTTCTTCAAAGGTTTCCGGATGTAATGCCGCCCCCCCGGAAAATCCGTATGTTACACAATTTTCTCTTGCGCACTCCCGGCGAAGCAGTTCGTCATCATAATTCAGAACCAACTTGCCGCCGTCACGCATGTGCGCCGCTATCGAGAGTTTTTCTCTCAAAATCGCCTCTTTGCTGCCCAGCTGCTCTATGTGTGCCGAACCTATATTGGTTATAACACATATGTCGGGGCGAACTACACGGGACAGGGTTTCCATTTCTCCTTTCTCGCTCATTCCCAGCTCCGAGACCATAAATTCAGTGCCGTCCGGCACCTCGGTCAGCGCAAGCGGAGCCGAGATACGGCTGTTGCGGTTACCGAACGAGCAGTAAACCCTCCGAGAAGACAGCGCACTGCGTATCATTTCTTTCGCAGTAGTTTTGCCGACACTTCCCGTAACCCCGACGAGACAAACGTCGCTGATATGCACACGACGCCAGTATTCGCCTATACGTGCGATGGCGGACACCACATCGTCGACGAGTACCGTGCCCGGATACGAGAAACGGACGTCATCAACAAGCGCGCTGCATGTCGCATCTTCCAGAACTTTCGCTACATAGTCGTGGCCGTCCACACGTGCTCCGCGTATCGCGCAAAACAACGTATAACCGTTTTTAATTTCTCTGTTGTCGGTAACGATGCCGTGCACCTCACGGTCCGGGCCGGTAACCACACCGCCGACCGCCCGTGCGATCTCTGATAATCTAACGTTCATTTTCCACCATCCCGTGCCGCACATCAGTCTGTAACGCTCGGGTCTATGAACGTCACTTCCACCACCGTTCCGGCAGTGACATATGTGCCGGCCGTGTGCGACTGAGTACTCGCTCTTAGTTTATCGGAATTCTCTTTGCTGTATCCTATGACGCTGATATTCAGTCCTGCATTCGTCAGACGTTTTATCGCCTCACTTATGGTGCAGTTACTGACATCCGGCACAACACAATCTCTTGCCTGCTCGCTTTCATCCGTAACGAGAACAACCACCCCGTCCTTATTCACCATGGTGTTATACTTCGGAAACTGCGAGATGACCGTATTGCCGTTTCCGACCACACGTACGTT
>URSI01000159.1 GCA_900550505.1 uncultured Eubacteriales bacterium | reverse complement strand
TTTGGAGGTAACCAAATGAAAATACGAAGAATTGCCGCGGTGTTTCTTGCACTTGTTGCCGTTGTGTGCCTTGCTTCATGTAACCAAAATACCGAAGAAAGCACCGTCGTTTCAAACACGACGAGCGGCGGCTCAGGCGACAAGACGTATCAGGCACAGATCCCGGATGGCTTCACCCTCAACGGTGAGGAATTCGTGATATTGAACGAAGCATCCAATCCCGATTCACTCAAATACACTGAATTCGGATACGGCGAGCTCGAGTCATCAGTAATCAATGATGCTGTACTTGAGCGTAACCTTTACGTTGAAGAGTTGCTCGATTGCAAGATCGTAGAGCGCCTTGTCAACCGTCTTACATTTGAATGCACCAATGTAGTGCGCAACGAAGTCGGTTCAAACCTTGCAACTTTTAAGATCGTCGCCCCGGCGATGCTTGAAGCCTCCGTGCTCGCGCAGGAAGGATATTTTTACAATCTTTACACTCTGGAAAATCTCAATGGTCTCAATGACGAGTGGTGGGACGCTTACTTCAAGGAAAGCGCCGAGATATTCGGCAAGCTGTTTTTTGCCACGGGAGATATCGGATTTTTCACCCGCGACACACTGCCCGGAATCTTTTTCAATAAAGAAACGCTGAAATCACTTGAACTTCAGAGTCCCTATGAGCTTGTGAAGGAGCACAAGTGGACACTTGATGTCATGAAAACATGGGCCAAAGGGATCACTGAAGATGTTGACAACAACGGAATAATTGACTACAACGACAAGTTCGGCGTTGGCGGTCAGATGGACAACATATGGGAGTATTATCACGGTTCGGGTGAAAAGCTCTGTACAACAGATGAGAAAGGCTATCCCATAGCATCTTTCACCACAGAACGCGCCGTGAATGTCGTTACCAAAGCTCTCGAGATAATGCAGGACGACAACATCTATGTATGTGCAAACGATTATTTCAATGATGGCGGATGGTATGTCAACTCCCCAATGGAGTATATAACGAACGCCTTCGTCGAAGGACGTTCACTGTTTCTCAGCAGTTCTCTTTCTGCGCTCGAAGATCTGCGTAATATGGATATAGATTTCGGTATACTTCCTATACCCATGTACGATGAGACACAGGACAACTACTACTCACTTATAAACCCGTGGCGCGGCAATGCGTTTACCATTCCGAACTACCTTACCGAAGATGAAGCGGAAGCCGCTGCTGTCGTAATGAATGTACTCGGAGCAGAAGGACGCAACACCCTCCGCCCCGCATACTACGAAGTTGCGTTGAAGGGTCAGCGCGCCCGCGATGATGAAAGCCAGGAAATGCTTGACATCATATTCAATACAGCTGGATGTGATATCGGATTCATTTATAACTGGGGTAATATGACGAGCACAATACTTCACGCCGCAGTCGACGCAGCACCCGGAAGCTATATTTCCAATGCCGACGCTCAAATGAGTGCCATAAAGGCTGCCATTGATGCGACTGTCGTAGAATTTGAAAAAATGAAATAGAGCTGAGATCGAGCCTCTCTGGTATGATTTAAAAAAACTGTTGACAAACTCACTTTTTGGTGTTAAGATGTTGTTGTCAGGTTGTGTAACGACATACACAATTGACTGTCTACGCAAAAAATACCAAGGAGAAGATATTGAAATGAAAAAGATTTTTGCACTTGTCCTTGTCGCTCTTCTGATATCCGCTTTTACAATTCCTGCTGCAGCAGCTCCTGCTGACGACGGATATGTAACTGACGGGCTTGAGGCCTTCTATTCCGCCGACGGAGTCACTGCCGGTTCCACTACGTGGGAAGACCTCAGCGGAAACGACAATGACATCACAAATGTTCCTGCTACCGAAAGCTGCAAATTCACAGGTGACGCATATCTGAACACCGCAACGAAGGTGATGCTTCCCACCGCAGTGAAGGACGTTCTGCTCGGCAGCGAATGGACGACCGAGCTTGCGCTTGGCGACGTAGAGGTCACCGGTACTACATGGGGCACGCTCCTGAACAGTTCCAATGATTATTACGCACTTTTCTACCGCGGCAGCGACCTTATGCTGGAGTTCAAAAACGGCGGAAATACCAGACCGAACGTGGCACTTGCTTCGTATAACGATCTTGACGACGCCACCATCACCGTGACTTTTAAGGCCGGCGAGGCATGTATCATCTATATCAACGGCGAAAAGGTTGCCGAGGTGGTGCCTACTGCCGCCATTACACCTGATGATCTTTACTTTGGGCATGATGCGGCTGAAAAGTCACATACGACAGAATACAAGGGCATACGCGTCTACAGCCGTGCGCTTACCGCCGATGAAGTCGCAAGCAATTACGCTGCGGACAATCCTTCCGGCTCTGGTGACGAAAGCACCGGCGAGGGCAACCCGGATACCGGCGACGAGCTCATCATTTTTGTTGCTATCGCGCTCGTATCGCTTGCTGGCGTAGGTATTGTCATCAAAATCAGAAAGTAACATCACGCTTTCAAAGGGAGCCGTCGTAAGCGGCTCCCTTTTTGTATAAGGTCGTAAAAATGAACGCAGAAGAAGCCCGTCGCAGGGCATTACGAAAAAAAAGAATAAAGAAAAACAGGCGTGATCTCTTGTCTATACTTCTCGGGCTTGTGTTCATCGTTTTTGCTTCGATAATGATAGCGGTCCTGTCTCCCGACGAAGATGTGATCGATCAAACGTCAGACAACTCTGATGTGACAAGTTTGGTGGGCACTGACGAAATGCTTGAATCAATAGTTGTGAAGGACAGCACCTGCCTGCTTGGAGAGACCGAGATAGAAATCTCTGACTTTATTGTCAATCCATCTAACTATCCGGTAAAAGCGGCATTCATTACTCAGCCTTCCGCATCTACTCCGGGCGATCTGCCGGTTGAAATAATTTTAACCGCCCCCGACGGAACAACAAGAAATGCAAAGACAACGCTCAGGGTCCTTTACATCAACAAATATGTAAGCATACCGCTTGGCGGTCCGACGCCCGAGTACACCGATATCGTGCTGGACAGCTCAATTAGTGCTACATTTTCGCCTGCACTTAGCGAGATTGACTGTTCCAAGCCTTCAAGAGTGAGCGTAAAAGTCACCGTCGGGATGCTCAGTTATGAATGTATAGTGATAATCGCCGATACCCCGACAACATCCTAAAGCTCATTTTAAAACTTTGAAAAATACCGTTCTTTTTTTAAAAAGCCCTTGACAAAGCCACCGGCATGTGATATATTTTCTAACAGCGGTTGGAACACCGCCGCAATTGCGGAATTGTGTAATGGTAGCACGACAGACTCTGACTCTGTTTGTCTGGGTTCAAATCCTAGTTCCGCAGCCA
>URSI01000158.1 GCA_900550505.1 uncultured Eubacteriales bacterium | reverse complement strand
AATTGGAGTTCTCTTATGTCTCCCACAAGCGGTATCATTATTTCCGGTACAACTTTGACACCGCGTGAATTTACGTTTATCGCGGCTTGTATAACGGCTTTTGTCTGCATTTCGGCTATCTCGGGATAGCTTATCGAAAGCCTGCAGCCGCGATGACCCATCATCGGGTTGAATTCGTGCAATGCCGATATCTTGGCCTTTATCGTAGACGTGTCGGTTTTCAATTCCGCGGCCAGTGTTTCGATTTCTTTTTCATCGTTGGGCAGAAATTCATGCAGCGGCGGGTCAAGGAACCTGATGGTGACCGGCAGTCCTTTCATAGCGATAAATATTTCTTCAAAATCGCCGCGCTGCATCGGCAGCAGTTTTTCCAGTGCTGCTTTTCGACTTTCGGTGGTGTCGGCGAGTATCATCTCCCGCATCGCCCGTATGCGGTCCGGTGCAAAGAACATATGCTCCGTACGGCAAAGCCCTATGCCTTCAGCACCGAACTTAAGTGCCTGAGCTGCGTCGCGCGGCGTGTCTGCGTTCGCGCGTATTCCCATGGTGCGGCGTTCGTCCGCCCATTTCATGAACTGAGAAAGTTCCTTTGTAGGCGAAGCTTCCACGGTAGGCACCTCGCCTACATATATGTTCCCTGTGGTGCCGTCAATGGAGATTATTTCGCCTTCCATGACCGTTTTGCTCCCTATACGGCAGCAGCGGTTCTTTTCGTCTATTTCAAGTGAAGTACAGCCTGAAACACAGCATTTACCCATACCTCTTGCCACGACTGCCGCGTGTGATGTCATACCGCCGCGTGCGGTGAGTACGCCCTGGGCGGCGACCATCCCGTCTATGTCCTCCGGTGATGTTTCGAGACGCACCAGCACAACGCGGTCACCGCGTCCTTTTACTGCGGCTTTGGCGTCGGCCGCCGTGAAATACACACGGCCGCACGCGGCACCCGGTGATGCGTTCAGCCCGCAAGCGTCGGGTGAAAGCGAATTGATGACCGAAGGTTCAAATTGCGGATGCAGCATTGAATCCAGTTGGCGCGGTTCGACCTTCATCAGCGCTTCATCTACCGTCAGCAGCCCTTCGTCGACAAGATCTATGGCGATCTTCAGCGCCGCAGCAGCAGTGCGCTTGCCGTTGCGGGTCTGAAGCATATATAGCTTTCCGTTTTCGATAGTGAACTCCATGTCCTGCATATCGTGGTAATGTTTTTCGAGCTTGTCCGCGATTTCCGTAAACTGCTTGTAAACATTGGGCATCACCTGTTGTAATGACGATATGGGTTTCGGCGTGCGTATGCCGGCTACAACGTCTTCACCCTGAGCGTTCATCAGAAACTCGCCGAAAAGCTTTTTTTCGCCCGTCGCGGGGTTGCGTGGGAAAGCGACGCCGGTTCCGCTGGTCTCGCCCATGTTGCCGAAAACCATTGCCTGCACGTTGACGGCAGTGCCCCAATCTGACGGTATGTCATTCATTCTGCGGTATGTCACTGCACGGGGATTGTTCCAGGAACGGAAAACCGCCTTCACTGCCTCACGCAGTTGAAGAAGCGGATCGGCGGGGAATTCTTCGTGCATATGTTGACGATAGAATTGTTTAAATTCGCGTGTGAGATGTTTCATGTCGTCAGCAGTGAGTTCAAGGTCCCCATTGATTCCACGTGCTTTCTTATGCTCATCGATGATTTCTTCAAAAGCGCTTTTGGGAAGCCCCATTACCACATCAGAGAACATCTGTATGAAGCGGCGGTATGAGTCGTATGCAAACCGCTCGTTGCCCGTGAGGGCAGAAAGTCCTGAAACAACATCGTCGTTGAGGCCCAGATTCAGTATAGTGTCCATCATTCCGGGCATAGAGGCACGTGAGCCTGAACGAACGGATACAAGAAGCGGGTTGAGAGGGTCACCGAATTTTTTCCCGTTAAGTTCCTCCGCTATCGACACATAGTGAAGTATTTCCGTCCAGATCTCTTCGGAAATTGTCTCGCCGTCATCGTAATAGCGTGTGCAGGCCTCGGTAGTGACGGTAAACCCTTGCGGCACCGGCATGCCGAGCCCGGTCATTTCAGCAAGATTGGCACCCTTTCCGCCGAGCAACTCGCGCATGTTGCCGTTTCCCTCGGAAAAAAGATAAACATATTTTTGTGTCATACCGCTCTTCCTCTCGTTTATGATGTTGGTATTATACCATCTTTTTCCGCAAAATTCAATGTATTTTAGTATGATATACTTATTTTTCCGTTTGGAATTTACAAGTAATCACACGATCGCGGTGAAATCAGGTTGACATTTCGTGAGAAATGAATTAAAATGTACGCGAACACCTTGGAGGAATGATTGTATGCTTTTCGGTACGAATTCCATTGACGGGGCAGTGGTCGGTTTGGGAAACCCCGGGACCGAATATGAAATGACTCGTCATAATGCAGGCTTCAGAGCCGTTGATTACATCTCCGGTGCATGCGGCTGTAAGGTTGACAGGCTCCGTCATATGGGGCTGACCGGAAAATGTCGCATAGGAGATCACAATGTGCTTCTTGTTAAGCCGCAGACATATATGAATTCTTCCGGTGAATGCGTGGCGGATATATCAAGATTTTATAAACTCGATCCGTCGCGTATAATCGTAGTGTGTGACGACATTACTTTGCTTGCGGGGAGTGTACGTATACGCTCTAAAGGTTCAGCGGGGGGACACAATGGTCTCAAGTCCATTATCGAACGGCTCGGCACGGATGCTTTTCCGCGCATCAGGCTTGGCGTCGGGACGGAAGTGCAGCACGAGGAACTTGTCGGTTTTGTGCTTGGGGCGATGAAGGGCAGCGATGATGATGCCATGATGGCTTCGTTCGGATCGGTGCTCGGGGCAGTTTCGTTACTGTTGGACGGAAAAACAGATGAGGCGATGAGCCGTTACAACGTGACGGTTCGGCACTGTGAATGAGTTTTGGCGGTTGTTTTTGCATTATTGCGTAAATACTGTTGATGCGAAGAATCTAAATGACGAAAAAGGTAAAGGTGGGATGTTGCTTTATGGAAAAGTTGAAGATCGGGATTATCGGTTGCGGGAACATTGCTAACTGCCATGCCGGCGGGTATAAGTCCTGTCCCGACGCAGAGATAATTGCGTGCTGTGATATTGACCGGGCGAAGGCTGAGGCATTTGCAAAGCACTACGGTATACCAAACTACTATTCGTCCTGTGACGAAATGCTTGCGGCTCACAGCTTTGACGGCGTCAGCGTTTGCACATGGAACAGCGCGCACATGGAGTGCACGGTAAAGGCACTTGAGAGCGGCGCCAACGTTATTTGCGAGAAGCCGATGGCTATGAATGCCGAACAGGCAAAGATCATGAAAGCGACT
>URSI01000157.1 GCA_900550505.1 uncultured Eubacteriales bacterium | reverse complement strand
GGCTCGCGCGGAATAGGGAGAGCGGTGTGCTTGAAGCTCGCTCAGAACGGATGCGATGTTGCATTCCTTTACGCCGGAAACGAAGGGAAAGCATCCGAGACTCTTACGGAGCTTCAGGCGCTCGGCGTCAAAGCCGCAGCTTTTCGGTGTGACGTGTCCGACAGCAATGCGGTCAAAGAGGTGTTTGGGCGGATACTCACGCAGTTCGGTCATATCGATATACTTGTGAATAATGCCGGAATAACACGTGATAAACTGGTTCTGGGCATGAAATGCGAGGATTTTGACGACGTGATCGGCGTGAATCTGCGCGGCACGTTTTATACCATAAAACAGGTGTATCCGCTTTTTGCAAAGCAGCGTTCCGGCAAGATAGTCAATATAAGCTCGGTGGCCGGTCTGATGGGCAATGCCGGTCAGGCGAATTATGCGGCGTCCAAGGCGGGCGTGATCGGACTGACCAAGACCGTGGCAAAGGAGCTTGCGTCACGGGGCGTCTGCTGCAATGCCGTGGCACCCGGCTTCATACGCACAGACATGACTGAAAAGTTTTCCGACGACGAGAAGGTCGTGAGCACGATCCCGGTAAACAGGGTGGGGACGCCCGAGGAAGTCGCCTCGCTCGTGCTTTTTCTCTGCCTTCCGTGCTCGGACTATATCACAGGCGAAGTGATCCGCATCGACGGCGGGCTCGCCATGTAAGAAACGAGAACATTTTAGGAGTTTCGCATGAAAAGAGTAGTGGTTACCGGGATGGGAGCGGTCACTCCCGTCGGCAACAGTGTAGGTGAATTTTGGACTTCGCTCATAAACGGAGTCAACGGCATAGAGGAGATCACCCGTTTTGATACGACCGATTCAAAATACAGGTTCGCAGCTGAGGTGAAAAACTGGGATCCGTTGGCTGTGATCGACAAGACTACGGTTCGTAAGACCGACCTGTTCACGCAGTATGCGCTCTGCGCCGCACAGGAGGCGGTGGACGACAGCTCAATATTGGGAAATGTGCGGAATGACCGGTTCGGAGTGTATTTCGGATCCGGTATAGGCGGATTTATGACGTTTTGCAGCGAGCACAAGACATTTCTTGAACAGGGCTCACGTAAGGTGTCGTCGGCGTTCATCCCTAAGATGATCTCAAACATAGGGGCGGGAAATATCGCGATACGCTTCAAGGCAAACGGGCCGTGTATTGCGGTCACTACCGCGTGTGCCACCGGAACTACTGCGATAGGCGAGGCATATCGTACAATAGCTCACGGATATGCGGATGCGATAATATGCGGCGGCAGTGAGGCTGCGATAACACCGCTTGCCGTTGCCGGATTCGGCAATTGTCTTGCACTTTCGCCCGCGGAAACCCGTGATACGGCTTCGCTGCCGTTTGATTCAAGGCGTCAGGGCTTTGTCATGGGCGAGGGAGCTGCCGCATTGATACTTGAAGAATATGAGCACGCGGTCTCCCGCGGGGCAGTCATATATGCCGAGGTTTGCGGCTACGGTTCGACCTGCGATGCTTATCATGTTACCGCGCCAGACCCGGAGGCTGTCTCCACGGCAAAGGCAGTCAGCGATGCGCTTGAAGGGACAGAGATATGCGATGCTTCCAAGATATATGTCAATGCGCACGGCACGGGAACGCCCATGAATGATAAGACCGAGACTGCGGCGCTCAAGCGTGCGCTCGGCGAGTCGGCGTACCGTATACATGTGAGTTCCACGAAATCCATGACGGGGCATATGCTCGGGGCTGCCGGTGCGGCGGAAGCGATAGCGGCGATCAAGACTCTTCTGACCGGTACGGTACCTCCGACCATCAATTTGCTTTCACCCGATCCCGAGTGTGACCTTGATTATACTCCGAATACGGCGGTAAAAGCCGAGATAGAGCTTGCTGTCTCGACCTCTCTCGGTTTTGGCGGGCATAACGCAGCAGTAAGCTTCAGAAAGGTTTAGCCGATGGACAGGGAAGAGATAAAAAAATTACTGCCGCACCGTGATGAGATGCTGCTGCTCGATTCTGCCGAGGTGCGTGACGGCAAGGCACACGGGAAAAGGCTGATAACGGGCGGCGAATGGTTTTTGCGCGGGCATTTTCCCGGCAATCCCGTTGTTCCGGGCGTGATATTGTGCGAAATACTCGCCCAGTCGGCCTGCGTGCTCATCACCGGCGGTGTGGGCGAGGGCGTCACGCCATATTTTACGGGACTGGATAAAGTGCGCTTTAAGCATCCGGTGCTGCCGGGTGATGTTTTTGAGACGGAATGTGAGATAACAGCCGTGCGAGAACCGTTTTATTTTGCGCGAGCAAAGGGAAGTGTCGGCGGCAAGACGGCGGTCAGCGCGGAGTTCTCGTTTGCACTGATAAGCAAAGACACAAAGGAAAGCAGGTAAGGAAATGTTCAAGGCATTTACATTTCTGAGGAAGGATCAGCCGAGTGCTCTTTCTGAGCTCTTATCAAAGTCCGGCAAGACAAAGATAGCCTGCACGGCCTGCGGAGAGGAATCGTCTGCGGGAGCGTTTGCAGACAGCATTATGGTGTGTCCCAAGTGCGGTAAATATTTGCGGATGGGCGCTCGCGAGCGTATTGCTGCCATCACGGATAAATACAGCTTTAACGAGATGTTCGGCAATATCCGTAGCGTGGACTTTCTGCATTTTCCGGATTACGCCGAAAAACTCCAGAAGGCATATAAAAGCACGTCTGAAACAGAGGGCGTTGTTGTCGGAACGGCGGCGATAGGCGGAGAGAAATGCGCCCTTTTCATCATGGATTCACGTTTTATTATGGCGAGCATGGGCTCGGCGATAGGAGAACGGCTGGTTAGACTGTTTGAATATGCCTGCGAGAACCGGCTGCCGGTAGTCGGATTCACCGCGTCCGGCGGCGCGCGCATGCAGGAGGGCATAGTGTCGCTTATGCAGATGGCTAAGGTCAGCGGAGCGGTAAAGCGTCATTCGAATCTGGGGCTTCTGTATATAACGGTGCTTACCGACCCCACTACGGGCGGTGTGACGGCGAGTTTTGCCATGCAGGGCGATATAATCCTCGCGGAACCGCGTGCGCTTGTCGGGTTCGCGGGCCGCAGAGTCATAGAACAGACGATGCACAGCAAGCTCCCGGACGATTTTCAGAGTGCGGAATTTCTGCTCGAGCACGGATTTGTGGATGCGATAGTGACGCGTGACCGGCAGCGTCAGGTCATTTCCACATTACTCAGGCAACACCGCGGCAGGGAGGTAACGGCATGACTTCGTATGAAAAACTGTGTATCGCGAGAAAAGCGGGCAGACCGACGTCGGTCGCGTATATAGACGAAATCCTGACCGATACGCTTGAACTTCACGGAGACAGACGTTACGCCGACGACCCGGCGGTAGTCGGAGGAATCGCGG
>URSI01000156.1 GCA_900550505.1 uncultured Eubacteriales bacterium | reverse complement strand
CAATGTCCATTGCTTTAGCTATGCTTATCCCTTTAATCTCTGCAAGACGTTCTGGTTCATCTTCCATAATGCGGAATGTATCATCGCCAAATGTATCTACTATACGTTCAGCCATCTTGCTGCCTATTCCTTTAACTGCACCAGAACTTAGATAACGCCTCACTGACTCCTTGTCCGCCGGCGCCTTGAATTCATAAGAAGAAATCTTAAACTGCATATAATATACTGCGTGTTTGACAAATTCGCCATTCGCAGTAATAAATTCACCTGTGTTGATATAACTTAACGTACCAACACAGGTGACATCTTCACCCTGATATATTATCTCAAATACTGTATATCCATTGTCTTCATTACGATAAATTATATTATCTATAAATCCTTCAACGTATTTAACAGACTCGTAATCCAATCTGCTTCCCTCTCTTTAATAATATATTAATATTAAAACCACATTGTGTTTAATAAAACCGTCCACTTAAAACACACTGCAATCTATAAATCCGAAGAATAATTACGCTTCATCTGTTCATATAATGTCTGGGCTATTCCAAGTCCTTTCCCATTATTAGACTCTGTAAATACTTCTGCGTAGTTCTTTATCATCTCATCGCCAAAGTAACTTCCCATTGTACTCATAGCCGAATCCGAACTGCCTGAAATAGATGCCGTACTCGGAACGGGCAGCATAGATGATATCTGTACCGCAGTAAACTCCGCATACAAGAGAGGGACGCAAAAGTTTACTTCGTTCAAAGATCCGTCGCTCACTGAACTTGGTGGCGAACGCGTCGTCACTACACCCGATTATTTTGCGTACCTTAAAATAGCAGAGGGATGCGACAACCACTGCAGTTACTGCGTAATCCCGAATCTCCGCGGCAGATTCAGGTCACGTCCGCTTTCGGATATAGTTTCCGAAGCACGTGAACTTGCACAGCTGGGCGTAAAAGAGATATGTCTTGTGGCGCAGGATACGACGCGATACGGGGAAGACATATACGGCGTCAGTGCACTCGACACGGTCATCCACGAGGTCTCGCAAATTGAAGGAATAGAATGGGTAAGAACTTTGTACTGCTATCCTGACCGGATAACCGACTCACTGATAAACGAAATTGCGACCAATCCCAAAGCTGTTAAATACTTTGACATACCGATACAGCATATATCCGAAAATGTTTTACAGCGCATGAACAGAAGGGGAGACGAAAAACTTATTCGCTCCGTTATCACGCGGATAAAGACGGCAATACCGGACGCTGTACTCAGGACAACGGTGATAGTCGGATTCCCGGGCGAAACTCAGGAAGACTTTGAAAAACTGCTTGATTTTGTGAATGAAGGAAACTTCCAGCGTTTGGGCGCTTTTGAATATTCACGTGAGGAAGGGACGGTTGCATATAATTTTGATGATCAGATAGATGAAGAAGTAAAAAAAGAGCGCAGGGAAGCCGTTATGCTCGCTCAGCAATCTGTGCATATCGATTTCAACAGAACATTGCTCGGGTGTAAACTCAAAGTGCTTTGTGACGGTTTTGACGAGGTTTCGGAAACGTATTACGGACGAACTTATATGGATGCATACGATATCGACGGAAAGGTGTTTTTCACATCCGAACGACCGGTATCGGAGGGTGAATTCGTTGGGGTCGAGATAACGGAAATATTTGATTACGACCTTATCGGAGTTGCCTTGTATGAAGAAAAAGGTGAGCATTGAATGAAGATAAACCTGCCTAATAAACTCACGATAGCGCGTATAATCCTGTGTCCTTTTTTCATGATCTTCATAGTATACCCCATACCGAGCGAGGTGTGGTCAAGGATAATAGCCGCAGCGCTGTTTCTGCTTGCCACGATAACGGATGCGTTGGACGGACAAATCGCCCGCAGTAAAAAACTTGTGACCGACTTCGGAAAATTTCTGGACCCGCTGGCGGACAAATTTATGGTCATCGGCGCTATGGTGTGTTTCTGCGTAACCGAAAAAGGAAATCTTTCCGACCCGGTGTTCAAAAATGTGATTTTCTGGGCGACAATAATAGTCATATTGAGAGAACTCGCCGTAACGTCCCTCCGTCTGCTTGTTTCTAACTCAAGCGGGGTCGTCATCGCGGCAAAATGGAAAGGAAAGGTAAAGACCTTTCTTCAGTGTATGACTGTCATTGTAATACTTCTCGAGCCGATTGTGTTTCCGGATTCAATGAAAGTGTTTCATGAAGGCTCACTTCTTTCATACATTATGATAGTGCTTACGGTAGTGATGACGATCTGGTCCGGATATGATTACATCAAAGGCTATTGGGATCTGATTGATCCGACAAAGTAGGAGCTATATGTTTGAGCGTATAAAAGAAGATATACGGACGATACGCGAGCGTGACCCTGCCGCAAGCTCATCGGCGCAGGTGCTTTTCCTCTATTCGGGATTGCGCGCGGTCATTTTGTACCGTATTGCTCATAAATTGTACAAATGGCGCCGCTTTTTTCTTGCGAGATATGTATCGCAGCGTGCGCGCCATAAGACCGGCATTGAAATCCATCCGGGGGCGCAGATAGGTCGTGGGCTCTTTATTGATCACGGCATGGGCGTTGTGATCGGCGAGACCACCGTTATCGGTGATTTCTGCACGATATACCAAAACGTTACGCTCGGCGGTACCGGAAAGGACACAGGAAAACGCCACCCAACGCTTGGAAACAATGTGATGGTGGGAGCCGGCGCAAAAGTGCTGGGTCCGGTCACTATCGGCGATAACGCTAAGATAGCAGCCGGCGCCGTGGTCCTTCGCGACGTTCCTGCGGGCGCCACAGCCGTGGGTATTCCGGCACGCTTGGTTGTACGTGAAAAGCGTACCGCAAAGGTCGATCTTGATCAGGTCAACATCCCGGACCCGGTCGCAATTGAACTTAACAGGTTGAAAGCCCGCATTGAAGCGCTTGAGCGCGCTTCATCCACCTCATCGGGGGAAGCTGCGTCCATTACGGACGATGAAACTTTCAAATCTTGATCAGTAACGGTTGGTTCACGTATGAAGGGAAGGCGTGAACCGGAAAGGAAGCATTTGCTCAACAGGCAAAAGATCATATTTTATGAAACTGTACAACACACTTACAAGACGGCGCGAAGAACTTGAAATCAGAGACAACACCGTGCGTATATATGCCTGCGGTCCTACCGTTTACAATTTCATACACATCGGGAATGCGCGTTGCTTTGTTGTTTTTGATATGCTGAGACGATATCTCGAATATCGCGGGCATAAAGTCATATTTGTTCAGAATTTTACGGATATCGAAGATAAGCTCATACGACGGGCCGAAGAAGAGGGTACCACGGTTAAACAAGTTGCCGACAGGTATATAGATGAATACTTCATTGATGCACGCGGATTG
>URSI01000155.1 GCA_900550505.1 uncultured Eubacteriales bacterium | reverse complement strand
CATGAAAGCGACTGCTGAAAAGTGCGGCAGGTTGCTTATGATCGGGTTTGTCAGGCGGTTCGGTAACGACGCGGATTGTGTTCGCGATTTTATCAAAGCCGGAGCGCTCGGCGATATATATTATGCCAAGGCTACATATCTGCGCCGTAACGGGTGTCCGGGCGGTTGGTTCGGGGATTTGCGGTACAGCGGCGGCGGTCCTCTTATAGACCTCGGTGTTCACGTGATGGATCTTGTCCGTTATCTTGGTGGCTCACCCAATCCGGTCAGCGCGTACGGGGTGACATACAACAATCTGGGCTTTGATCGCGTACATAACTCGAATAAAGACTGGAGCGTGTCGTATACCAAAGGATTTGAGTATACCGTCGAAGATATGGCAAGTGCCATGATAAGATTTGACAACGGGTTGACGATGCACATGGAGGCAAGCTTTAATCTGAACGTTAAGCGTGACTGCGGCATTATCGAGCTTTTCGGTACCAAGGGCGGGGCAAAGATCGATCCGGAGGTGGAATTGTATTCCGATCTGGGCGGTCATATGGTGGATATACGTCCGAGCAACAGCAGTGCCCTTGCGTTCAACGGGTTGTTTGATAAAGAGATAGCGCACTTTGTTGACTGCGTAAAGAACGGGACCGAATGCCGCAGCAAGGCTGAAGACGGTGTCGTGCTTATGCAGATGATAGATGCTGTTTATGCCTCTGCAGCCGGGGGCGGACTGGTGACCATCGATTAACGCGCCATGCATGATTTTTGCTACTGCTTCCGGAATGAAACGGAGTTTACCGCAGCGCTTGAGGCGCTGAAAAAAAGATCACCGATACAGATAACAGGCGTATGCGAAAACGCATACGCCCCTTTCTGCTGTTCACTCGATATGCCGGCACTCGTCTGCGTCGCGGAGGAGAAGGACGCATATTCGCTCGCTGCACAGCTATGCGGACTTGGGAAAAGGGCTTTTGTTCTTCCGTCGCGTGATTGCATTTTTGAAAATATCACATCCGTTTCCCGCGAATGGGAGCAGCAGCGCATAAGTGTGCTCAGACACCTGATAGACGATGAGTGTGATTTCGTGATAGCAGTGCCGGATGCACTGATGCTGCGGACGATGCCTCCCTCGGTTTTGATAGACAATACGATAATACTCAAAAAAGGTGATATCTGCGATCCGCAGTCGCTTTGCGAAAGGCTTACTGAGCTCGGATATTCACCGTGTGACCAGATAGAGGGCAAAGGACAGTTTTCACGCAGGGGAGGAATAGTCGACGTATATTCACCCGAATGCGAGCATCCTTTCAGGGTGGATTTTTTCGGCGACGAGATCGACAGTATATCGTATTTCGACGTTTTGGATCAGAGGTCTTTCAGGAGATGTGATTCGGTTACTGTAGTCCCCGCAGCAGAGCTGCTTCTGGATTTTTCCGTGCGTGAGCGTATAGCGGATGAAATAGGCAAGCTTCTTCGCGCTGGCGGGCTTGAACCTTCTGTCCGGTCAGAGCTTTCGCGGGAGCATGAACTTTTGTCGAACGGTCAAAGATTTGCCGCTCTTGATAAATATTTTTCGCTCGTATATGAAAAGAGTGCCACTATTTTTGACTATATGACATCGGCGCTCGTGGTTGTAGCACAAAACAGGCGAGTTCATGAACGCGCGACCGCGTATGAGTGGGAGGTATCGCAGGCAGTGGTTCGCGTTTGCGAGAGGGAGGGATCAAGGCTCAGGGGTGAAGGTCCGCTGCTCAGTGCTGCTCAGCTTGAATCTCTGATGTCGCGAAAGATGATATCCCTTGACGTTTTTGCCACGGGCGGTTATGACTTTGCCGACAGGTTCGAGATAACTGCGAAATCGATCTCGCTTTTCGGCAGCGACAGAGAGACTCTCATTCAGGACATTGGCGCATACATTTCTGCCGGTCGCAGCGTAACGGTGGCGTGCGCTAACTCGCTTTCTTTTAAGGAAATGGTAAAGCTGCTTAATGAACGTGATTTTGATGTCAGAACTGACGGGTCTGCATTCGAAGGAACGGTATCAGTGACAGACGTTTTGCCTTCGATGCCGGGAGGATTTGAACTTACACAGTCGCGTTTTGTTTTTCTGTGTGAAAGTGCCGCGTCGCAGGTAAAGGCATTGAGACGAAAACGTGCTTTCACGCCTGCAAAGTATAAGGAAAAGATCGTTTCATATGCCGATCTTTCAGTTGGCGACCTCGTTGTCCATGAAAATCACGGGATAGGGCGTTATGACGGGATCAGCAAGCTCACGGTGGACGGAGTCACAAAAGACTATATCAAGATACATTATCAGGGAAGTGACGTGTTGTATGTACCTTGCAGCTCCCTGGATCTTGTCAGTAAATACATAGGTGCGGACAGCGATACGGCGAAGCTGTCAAAGCTCGGCGGTACGGATTGGTATAAAGCCAAGCAGCGCGCTAAGAAAAGCGCCAAGAACATTGCTTCAGAGCTGATAGCGTTGTACGGTGAACGCATGAAACGGCGCGGCTACGCATTCGGACACGACGATGAGTTGCAGCGTGAGTTCGAAGAGCATTTTGAATATGTTGAAACATACGGTCAGCTGAAGGCTTCCGAAGAGATCAAAAAGGATATGGAAAGCATTGTGCCCATGGATCGATTGTTATGCGGAGACGTGGGCTTTGGCAAGACCGAGGTGGCTCTGCGCGCTGTTTTCAAATGTGTCCGTGACGGAAAACAGGCGGCGGTGCTCGTGCCCACCACAATACTTGCATGGCAGCATTACAATACGATGCTGGCTCGATTCAGGTCTTTTCCGGTAAACGTGGAGATGATTTCACGTTTCCGTACCCGTCAGCAGCAGCAGGAGATACTGAAAAAACTTCATCGCGGCGAGATAGACGTAATAGTAGGTACCCACAGGCTGTTGCAGAAGGACGTAGTCTTCAAGGATCTCGGGCTTCTGATAGTTGATGAGGAACAGCGGTTCGGTGTTACGCACAAGGAAAAGCTGAAACAGCTTGCCACGAATGTGGATGTTTTGACGTTGACGGCGACTCCAATACCGAGGACATTGAATATGGCACTTTCGGGCATACGTGATATGTCAGTGCTGGAGGAGGCACCGCAGGATCGCCTTCCGGTTCAGACATATGTGCTGGAATACGATGACGCGATAGTAAACGAGGCGATAAAACGTGAGCTCCGCCGCGGCGGGCAGGTGTTTTTCCTGCACAATGACATCGACTCTATTTATACGCGCGCCGCAAAACTGCAAGAGGCATTTCCCGATGCCGCCGTTGATGTAGGGCACGGAAAAATGACACGGGAGCAGCTTTCTGAGGTTTGGGAATCGCTTGTTCGCGGAGACACTGATATACTTGTATGTACTACCATAATCGAAACCGGTGTAGATGTGCCCAATGCGAATACCCTGATCATAGAGAA
>URSI01000154.1 GCA_900550505.1 uncultured Eubacteriales bacterium | reverse complement strand
GTGAATACTACGAAGAATGCTTCAAGGCATACGAACGCATTTTCCGTCGCTGCGGTCTCAAGGACGTCGTAGCGGTGAAAGCCGATTCGGGCATGATGGGCGGGAGCATTTCTCATGAATTCATGCTGCTTTCCCCCATAGGCGAGGACACGCTCGCCATCTGCACCGAATGTGATTACAAGTCTAACATGGAAGCTGCCGATTGCATCGTTGAGCCCAGCGGGGCTGCCTCCGTCGCTCCGATTGAGAAGGTAGCCACTCCCGGCTGCAAGACCATAGCAGACGTGGCCGCGTTCCTGTCGAGACCTGCTTCGTCCATATGCAAGGCCGTGGTATATCAGGAGAACGCGACTGACAAATATATAATCGCCTATATACGCGGAGATCTGGAAGTCAACGAAACCAAACTTCGCAACTATCTCGGTCGTGAGGTCCACCCGGCGGCTGTGATCACCGAGGAATCGGGGATAATCGAGGGATACATAGGTCCTGTCGGCGGCGCGGATGTCGAGACTGTATTTGACCGCTCCCTCATGAATGAGCCCAACCTCGTATGCGGCGCTAATCTGGAGGGTTTCCACTACACCGGTTTATCTGTCGAGCGTGACGTGCCCGAAGCGGTATTCGCCGATTTTGCAAAAACCTACGACGGCGCAATATGTCCCGTCTGCGGCAAGCATTCCATAACGGTAAGGCGCGGCATAGAGATAGGGAATATATTCCAGCTCGGCACCAAATACACCAAATCGATGAAGATGGAATACATCGACAGCGACGGCGTCGTCAAAAACCCGATCATGGGCTGCTACGGCATAGGCATAGGCAGGCTCGCCGCTTCCATATGCCAGGAAAGCCGCGATGAATACGGACCGATATGGCCGATCTCTGTCGCGCCGTGGCAGGTGGAAATATGCAACCTCCGGCACGACGATGAAACCGTCACCGCTACTGCGGAGGCATTGTATGCCGACCTTTCAGCGGCAGGAGTAGAGGTTTTGTATGACGACAGAGACGTGCGTCCGGGCGTCATGTTTGCAGACGCGGACCTTTACGGCGTACCGATCCGTGCCGTTGTCAGCCCGAAGACCTGTGAACGCGGAGTCGTTGAAGTGTCGTTCCGCGACAAGTCGGCAAAATTTGACGTTGAGATCAAAGACGCTTCGCAGAAGCTTTCGGCACTCGTGCGGGAAAAACTCGCAGAATACCGCTGAGCACATATTACAAACAGTATTCCCCGTACCGTTCAAACGGTACGGGGAATAATTTTGCATTTTGGACCGGCTTGTTCAGTCAGCCGAGAACTTTTTGGGACGTGCCGGAACTCCTACCGCCGTGCACCCTGCGGGGACATCTCTCACCACCGCGGCGCCTGCACCTACAAACGTACCGCTGCCGACCCTCAGCCCCTGTATGACACAGCTTCTGGCACCGAGCTGAACATCATTTTCCAGCGTAACATTACCCGAAACCACGGCACCGGGGTACAACGTCGAATAGCTGCCTATATCACAGTCGTGACCGATTATGCAACCGGGATTTATTATCACAAAATCCCCGATCCGGACATTCGTGGTGACAACGCTCCCCACGCATACAATACAGCCCATTCCAAACGCGGTCGTGTCCGAACACACCGCGTTCGGCGCAAAAACGCTCGGAAAAGATATATGGGAATTGCGGCAAAGTCTTTGATAAAGAGAACGTCTGACAGACGGTTCGGCGACCGCCAGCACGGCGCAGATATCCTCATCGGTATCCGCAAGCATATCCACCGTTCCTATGACAGGCATTCCGTTCACATCCGTACCGGCAAGAGAAGGCAGGTCATCATAAAACCCGACGATATCGGTCGAACCGTCACAAGAGATATGCAGCTGCCACATGAGCTCTCTGCCCAAGCCGCCCGCTCCCACTACCGCCAGCTTTTTAAACACCGGAAACACCGCCCCCTTCCATATCATACCGCACCGGACGTGTCTCGTATACGGTTTGCCTTCCCTGCTTTCCCGATTCGGCGACTGCTCCGCATTCTCGCAGGAACCGCAGAGCGCGCCAGCCCTTCACGCCGTATAATTTCAGAGAACGGTACAGCGAAGACGCAGTAAAGCGATCCGGCAGCAATTTTGCGAACGTCTCGCGGCAATCATCCATACAGCCCAGCTCACGGATGTCCGCTATGGACTCAGGCACCACGTCAAGCCGGTGTGCCCTTCGTCTTCCCGCCCTGCTGCCGCCGTCATATATACGATATTCCGTGCCGTCAAACATCACGAGCGTCAGTCTGAACTCCGGATGATCAAAGAATTCGTGCAGACCGTAAAGCTCGGGCAGCGCGTCGGTGATGCGTCCGGCTCTGGGGCTGCGGCGCGCTGTCGTCGTCTCTCCCGTCGAGCTGTCGGTCCACACTATACGCTTTATCCCGAAGACCGGGAACACTACATTTACACTGTAATGCGGCAGAAAATCACGCAGTTTGGGCGCAAGCTTATATAAAGCCCGCGTCTGCACCTCGTATATCATAGAACCGTTGCAAACATCGGCATAATATCTGCCGATCTTTTGCTCATGAAATCCGCTGTTTGATTCACAATAATGCTTTAATACAAAATGCAGTGTGTGCTCACCCAGCGTACCAATACATTTTCGCGCCTCAGGCCGATCAAGCTCCGCCGCAGCCAGTGCTGCGGCGAATCGTTCATCATTCATCTTCATACGCCGCCCGGCGCTGATTGATTCTGCGGATGAGCTCGCAGTCGAATTTCGGTTTTCTGTCATAAGTATACAGTCCGTTTCTCTCCTGCTCCACATCCGTAAGCTGCGTGTAACAGAATCCGAACAACTCCGGATTGTCGAGCAGTGCGTCCGTCAATCCTCTGTAGCGCTCCAGCAGCTCATCTTTGGTTTTAGGCATATCGCCGTAGCCCCAGCCGCCGTCGCTGCTCCAACCTATTCCGCCGTATTCGCTGACAAATGTAAAATGACCCGTATCTCCGGGGAAAGCGCTTTGTGTCTCGCCTTCGTCGACAAGCCGGTCATACCTGTTTTTGAAGCTCTCCGGGTTCTGATCGTAATCATGAGTATCCAATATGTCGCCGCTGCCGCTGTGGAACCACCCGGAAGTATCGATGACCGGACGTGTGGGATCGCTGTTTTGTGTAGCCTCGACCACATGGCGCACAAGTGCTTTATCGAAATCACGCTCTGTCTCGTTGAAAGGGCACCAGCCTATGACAGACGGGTGGTTGAAATCACGTCTGACGGATTCCAGCCACTCGTCCGTAAATCCGTCATGCTCGACATCCGGGCTCATTCCCCAGTTCGGATACTCTCCCCAAACGATATAACCCATTTTATCGCAATAGGTCAAAAACCGCTCTTCAAATACCTTCTGATGCAGTCTCGCTCCGTTGAACCCAAGAGCCATCGAAAGCTTTATGTCATTTTCCAGC
>URSI01000153.1 GCA_900550505.1 uncultured Eubacteriales bacterium | reverse complement strand
AGGATATCACATAAGCCGCGGCAACTGGATAACCGTGCTGCTTGACGGCACCGTCACGCTCGAGGAGATCAAAGGACTTATCGATATAAGTTTCGAAGCGACAGCTTCAAAGAAAAAGAAGAAAGAAATACGGCCGCCTAAGGTATGGATAGTCCCCGCAAATCCTAAGTACTACGATATCGAACACGCTTTCGACGCTGAAAATGAGATCGGCTGGAAACAGGGCAACGGGATCAAGCCCGGCGACACCGTTTTTATGTATGTGGCTTCACCGGTGTCGGCTATCCTGTATAAATGCACAGTCACGGAGACGGATATCCCTTATCAGTTTCAAAACGGCGCTCTGAGTATGAACGCTCTGATGAAGATACGGCTCCAGAAGAGATACGACCCAACGGATTTTACATTTGAGCGGTTGAAAGATGAATACGGGATATTGACCGTCAGAGGACCGAGAGGGATCCCGAACAAACTTATCCAGGCGCTCAAGTAGCGGGGGCTTACCATGACAAAAACGCCGCTGAAACGGTTTCCGGACGATGTGCCGCCCGAAATCGCCCGCCTTATGACAGGTGCCGATATTTATGACAGTTCCTGCTCCTGCGATGCCAGAGTGTATTTTATTGACGGCTCGCATGGGTGCTATCTGAAATGTTCGGGCAAAGGACTGCTCGAAAAAGAAGCAAGGATGACCTCATACTTTTTTTCCAAAGGATTCGGCGCCGAGGTGTTGGATTACATTTCCGATGAAAAAGACTGGCTTCTTACCACAGCTGTCACCGGACATGACTGCACGCATGAGGCTTATCTTGCAAATCCGAAACGCCTGTGCGACACGCTGGCGTGCGAACTGAGAAAGCTGCATGAAACCGACCATACCGGATGTCCGGTTACGGACAGAACAAAAGAATATCTCATTTCAGCCGAAAACAACTATCTGACGGGCAATTACGACACTTCTCATTTTCCGGACAGCTTCGGTTATCGTTCGTCCGGGGAAGCATATGCGGCACTGAGCGCGGGAAAAAATCATCTTGAAAGCAATGTCCTTATTCACGGCGATTATTGTCTGCCAAATGTCATCCTTGATAACTGGAAGCTTTCCGGTTTCATCGATGTCGGCAACGGCGGCGTGGGCGACAGACACATAGATATTTTCTGGGGACTTTGGTCGCTTTGGTTCAATTTGAAAACGGACCTCTACCGTGATCGTTTTCTTGACGCATACGGAAGAGATAAAGTTGACATATCCGCACTGCAAACAGTTGCAGCCGCGGAAGTTTTCGGATGAGCACTGATGCGCCTTCGTTTCTTGATATTTCAGCTTCACTTCAGCACATACGACACTTTGTTCTTTACCCGCAACACCGTACGCACATGAAAGTGCGATTCTTCAGGACACGCCGTCGGGAGGGTCATGATGAACGACATCTGGAATCCGTGGCACGGATGCAGAAAGTACAGCGAGGGCTGTGAAAATTGCTACATGTTTTTCTTGGACAAAATGAGGGACAAGGACGGCAGCGTGATATACAGGGTAAAAAACAATTTTGACCTGCCGCTGAAAAAAGACCGTCACGGGAACTATAAAATAAAAAGCGGAGAAAGTTTGCGGGTATGTATGACCAGCGACTTTTTTCTGGAAGAAGCCGACGTATGGAGAGATGAAGTCTGGGACATCATCAGAAAGCGCAGCGATGTCAGATTTCTTCTGCTTACCAAGCGGGCGTGCCGTATAAAAGAATGTCTGCCGGCAGATTGGGGCGAAGGGTGGCAAAACGTTTCCGTCAGCGTAACTGCCGAAAATCAGAGGCGGGCCGATGAAAGGATCCCCGTTCTGCTCGATATCCCCGCCAAAAGAAAAGGTATCATGGTAGCACCATTCATAGGCGCGGTAGATATCGACAAATACCTTGCAACCGGGAAAATCGGCTGGGTCATTGCCGACGGTGAGAATTATGAAGGTGCCAGACCGCTGCATTACGAATGGGTAAAATCGTTATACGAACAGTGTGTAAAAAACGACGTTCATTTTGATTTTTGCGGCACCGGCAACTTATTCGTAAAAGACGGAAAAGAATACCATATTTGCAAAGCCTATCAAAGCGTCCAGGCAAGGCGCTCGGGACTGCAATATCCTCCGCTGGATCAAAATGTAAAGATCCAGAAAAAATGCGCAAAATGCAGCAGGCAAAATACCTGTAACGGGTGCCGATGGTGCGGAAGGTGTATGTGACTCCGATAACATCAGCCGTGCGGTTACGAACTCTGTAAATTCTGAAAAGACCAACCGACGGCAAAACACACACCGGAAAACCCCGCAATATAAAAAAACAACATATCTCATAAGAGAAAGAAGCGTATAATCATGAAACAATGTATGGACTGCGAAACGCTGCATAAGCGCATGAAAAAAATAATCGGTCAGGTTCAGGCAATAGACCGAATGCTCGACGAAGATATTCCGTGCGAGGACGTGCTCGCACAGATAAACGCAGCAAAATCGGCTCTGCACAAAGTAGGACAGATAGTGCTCGTCGGTCACATCAACCATTGTGTTCGTGACGGCATACGCAACGGAGATCCGGACGAAACGATCGAGAGATTTGCAAAAGCCATGGAAAGGTTCTCAAACATAGTCTGACAAAGCCGCTCAAAAATGACGTAAAAGTATACAGCGGTCGTCGTGCAGCATCCGTATGAACCCTGTTAACCCGTCCAAACGATCTGACGGTCTTAAAATAAAAAAATGTCCCAACATTTGCTGACGCCATCACGCCGACAGCGCTCATTTACCCGCAGAGCTTTAGTCTCTGCATTATCTTCGTCCCGTAATTTTGCCCTTTCCCGTATACAGCAGTATTTAACCGAAAAAATTGCGGGAAATTTTGTTTTACCCCTTGACAACCTATACCCGTATGGGTATAATCCACTGTGAGAGCTCCCCTGCTGCGTGACCCTGCCAACATTGTTACGCAAAGACGGAGCCTGTAAAGGAAGTGTTGTTATGGAAAAAGAAATTGAGACAACGAAGGGTTTTTTTAAGAAAATCTCTTCGCTCCTCTCAAACCTTGCCGGATTAGGCGGCAAACGCGTCGCTTTTGCGGCACTTGTGCTAAGCGCCGTTTCCCTCGTGCTGAGTATTTTGGACCTGAAAATATTCGGGGTTGACCTCGCGTGGGTCGCCGTCCTGCTGTGTGGCGTCCCGATAGTGCTGGAGGCGCTCGCCGGACTGTTCGATTCCTCCGCGCCGGCGTGCTTGTCTCGGCGGCACTTTTTGCATCCGTCGCTACCGGCGAAATATTTGCCGCCGGCGAAGTGGCATTTATCATGCAGCTCGGTGAGCTGCTGGAGGATTTTACGGTCTCGCATGCAAGAAAAGGTATAGCCCGTCTTGTTTCGCTCACTCCCGAAACCGCAAACGTCGTCCGATCCGATGGACGTGTTGACACCGTACCGGCTTCACA
>URSI01000152.1 GCA_900550505.1 uncultured Eubacteriales bacterium | reverse complement strand
CAGTATGACGTCTGATTCAGGCAAGCTGCTTTCTGAGAGTAGAATAGATCAATTCGTGCCCTTTGGCGTTTGGATGTATCCCGTCCTCGCATATATAATCGCGAAAGTCAGGTCTGAGCAAAAAGGCAGTACGTGTGTCCAGAACCTCAACATCGCACTTTTTTGCAATATTGAGCACGGCAATGTTATACATCTCCTGCCAACGCGCGATATGCTGAACATCTCCTATGAATTTCAGGATATTGTCTGAATTGAGACCTTTGGAAATGTGCGCAAAATAGCGTTCCGCATCGATCGGCGGCAGGCTCATGATCACCGGTCTGCTTTTGAGAGACCGCACGTGCTTTACGAGATCTTCATATGTTTTCGTGAATTTATCCAACGGGGTCTTGCATTCATGCGGCAATGACGGGTCGGCAGCGACAGCAGACCAGTCAAAATCACAGTCATTGCCGCCGAATTCGAGCACCGTGACATCGGAGGTGCTTATCTCGTCACTGCATTTATCGACCATTGAGCAGCCTCTTTCTATCGTACAGCCGAAACGCGCAAAATTTTCGACAGCGAAACTGTATGCACGTTGTATCAGAGACACGAAGCTGTCCTTGAGAAATACATATTTGTTATTGGCATCCATGACAACGCCCTTGGCTATGCTGTCACCGAAAATGCACACTCTGTTCATTTTTGAATCCAAACCAGAACACTCCTTGCCGAAAAATAAAGACGATGCGGGAACTCGGGCGGCGGTTTTGGGCTCCGTACATGCAGACCGGTACAACCGCGGAACCTCAGGCGTAGACGTGTGCCGTATCTCCATGGTAACGTACAGCCGCTATCCGTAATTGGGATATGCCGATCCTCTGTGGCAGCTTACGACCGCTCACGCGACAACGTATCACCGTGCTTCACGATAGCTCATTGCCGCTTCCGAACGCTATCCGTGATCGGATATATCATTTCGCCGTTATAGCGTGCCGCCGCTATCCATGCGGCACTCCACTGTCCATGCGGCACTCCGTGACAGCGTATGACTTTTTTTCATGCTAACGCATCTCCGCTATATGTGATAGCGTATAACCGCTTTCCGTGATGTTCCCCAGCGTGCCTGCTGACCGGTTGCATTGCGTTCAGATGGTCCGCACCCTGCGGTTCTCTGACGACATATCGCACCTTGACTCTGTGTCTGACGTCATGTATCCGCCTGACCGCACTTATATTCTACCCACAAAAAAACAAAAGTCAATCTACCTCTTCGGCAAGCAGGTAAACCGGCTGTCACCCCTGCCTCCACCGACGCTCTACCGCATTCTACCGGTGGTAGAGTCGAGCTGTTTCAAGGGTTTTGGGCGCTTTATGCATGAAAACAAGGGATGATGTGTAAAGTCACTGTGTGGCTGTCGGGATATAAAACAGGTGTTATGCCGTGATATGATATTTGTACGAAAAAAGCTTCTCATTACGCACATTGCCGGCAATGAGAAGCTCGCATTATTGATACGAAAACAGTAAGCCTACAGCATACTCAAAATATGTGTCAGACCTTGCCGTGAGTAACTTGCTGCATATTATTGTGATTTCTCGGGAAGGGGAGCCATAAACTGTTTGATGGATCCCGGAAGTTTTTGTCCGGGAAAGACCGACGAAAACAATGCCTCAAGCAAAGGTACATTCGCACCGGCTATACTGACGGTAAGAGTCACATTTTCGGTGTACTCAGCATTGTCTGTTTTGGCGGATATCTTGCCGAGCTCATAGGAGAACTTGTCAAGATGTTGATACGGCAAAGTGATCAGATATTTGTACCACGTCGTCAATGATCCTCGCTCGGAAGCCTCCAATGCGGCATTTGCAGCAGCTGTGTAGGCACGCACGAGTCCGCCGGCGCCGAGAAGTGTTCCACCGAAATAGCGTGTGACGCAGATACATATATCGGACAGCCCGGATTTTCTGATAACCTCAAGAACAGGCACTCCGGAGGTGCCGTGCGGCTCTCCGTCGTCGCAGAAGCGTGAAGTGTTATTTTCGCGCAGAGAATACGCATATACTGTGTGAGTTGCGTCGGGGTACAACGCGCGTCGCGCTTCCACCACAGCGAGCGCTTGTGCTTCGTCATTGACATGTGTTGCAAACCCGATGAATATTGAACGCTTTACCTCGATCTCCGCTGTACCGGGTTTAAATATGGTAAGAATATCACTGTTCATGCATTGTCTCCGGTTCTTTTTTGGGGGCATCTGTCGCGTAGCGGCTTGCCTGAGCCGTGAACAGGGTGTGGTAATGCCCACCCTTTTTCATCAGCACATCATGGGTCCCGGTCTCAATTATTTTTCCGTGATCGAGCACAACTATTTTTGTAGCAGCCGTAGCACTCGAAAGCCTGTGTGATACGAAAACCGTGGTCTTGTCCTTGCGCAGCGCGTCGAAGCTGGCATATATCTCCTGTTCGGCCAGCGCGTCAAGTGAGGCCGTCGGCTCGTCAAGTATGAGGACATCCCGCTGTCCGTAAAATGCGCGTGCTATGGCGAGCTTTTGCCACTGGCCTATCGAAAGCTCCGTACCCGTTTCTTCAAAATACCGCATCAGCGGCGTGTCGTAATGCTGAGGAAGCTTTTCGATGTAGCCGTAACTTCCGCTTTTTATTGCCGCCTCCTCGACGCTTTCCGGCGAATTTTGTTTCGTTATTTGCCCGAATTCGATGTTTTCGCGTACCGTTGCGGCATATTTCCCAAAATCCTGGAAGATGATCCCGAATATCGAGTAAAGCTGCCCCACATCATAACAGCGAATATCTTTGCCGTCCATGAATACTGTTCCCTCGGTAGGGTCATACAGCCTTGTGAGAAGCTTGATAAGCGTGGTTTTTCCGGCGCCGTTCAGTCCGACAAGGACTACCGTATCGCCTGTGCAAAATGATAGGTTGATGTTCTCGAGCACGTTTCTTTCGGTACCGGGGTACTTGAAGGATACATTTCTGAATTCAAATGTATGCGAACAACCATGCGGTACCGGCAGAGCAGGTGAACACATCGGAACGACGGTCGGTTTTTCGCGCATGAAAGCTATCATGTTGTCGATGAACAGTGTGCCCTCGTATACTGTGGCGGTTGTAGACACCAGTGTGCTGATGCCCGAGGCGATGCTTGAAAGCGCACCGGTATAAAGTGTGTAGTCACCGACTTGTATAGCGCCTGTGAATGCGAGCTTTGCAATGTACAGATACAACGCACAGTTCACCGCGGTGGAGACAACGGCGATCGCCGACTGCCACCAGGCCTCTCGAAGTATGAGCGAACGCAGCCCGTGAAAATATCCCGCAAAAACTTCCCGGAATTTACCGATGAATGTGTCGGAAAGCCCGAAAATTCTGATCTCTTTCGCGAGGTCCTTATTTACCATTACGTCGCTGTAATAGTTCATGCGCCGGCGGTCTTTTGAGCGTCTGCGTATGTAACTGAAAGATTTTTTGCGGTAGCGGAAGCTTATTATAGCCG
>URSI01000151.1 GCA_900550505.1 uncultured Eubacteriales bacterium | reverse complement strand
CATACGCTCCGTGCGGATGCTGAACAGGTACGATGTGGAGAACATAGACACCGCGCTTTTCAACAAAAGTGTGGGAACGGTATTCTCCGAACCGCAGACAGATGATGTGCTGTTTAATCTTCCGGACGATGCCGATGCCACCTTCGGTGTTGAATTTCTGCCCGGGCAATATGACCAGAGAGCTGACAGCGCAGCACAGTGCATACAGATAATATCCGGCGGTGAACGTCCGACAGTCCGCAGCGCCAGAATATACCTGCTGTACGGAAATGTGAGCGCCGACGATATTGCAGCGGTTAAAAAGCACCTTATCAACGCTGTCGAAAGCCGCGAAGCATCATTGGAGCTTCCTCAGACGCTTGAGGCAGTTTATGAACGGCCGGCGGATATTGCCGTCATAAGCGGTTTTACACAATTTGATGACGTGGCACTTGCCGGGATGATAAAAGATCTTGCGCTCGCCATGGATCTTGACGATATCAGGTTTTGCCGTGAATATTTCTCAAAAGAACATCGCGACCCCACTCTCACGGAGATACGGATGATCGACACTTACTGGAGCGATCACTGTCGTCATACCACATTCAACACCGTCATCGACTCTGTTGATTCTCAGGACAAAAACGTCACCGAAGCATACCATAACTATCTCGAAATCAGGGCAAAACTGGGACGCAAGAAGCCCGTCACTCTGATGGACATCGCAACCATAGGGGCAAAATACCTTAAAATGACCGGGCAGCTGACAAAAGTCGACGATTCCGACGAGATAAACGCCTGCACCGTAAACGCCGATGTCATTACCGACGACGGCACTGAAAAATATCTGATATTTTTCAAGAACGAGACGCACAACCATCCCACGGAGATCGAACCTTTCGGCGGTGCCGCCACTTGTATAGGCGGCGCGATCCGCGATCCGCTCTCAGGACGCGGTTATGTGTATCAAGCCATGCGCGTCACCGGTGCCGCAGATCCGTTGAAGCCGCTCTCTGAGACGATCCACGGCAAACTGCCGCAGAAAAAGATCGTAACCGCCGCTGCGGACGGATATTCTTCATACGGAAACCAGATAGGACTTGCCACCGGGCTTGTCAACGAGATATATCACGAGGGCTATGCGGCTAAAAGAATGGAGATAGGCGCCGTAGTTGGCGCAGCACCGAAAGCCAACGTACGCCGTGACATACCGCAGCCCGACGACATTGTCGTGCTGCTTGGCGGTCGTACCGGACGCGACGGCTGCGGCGGCGCTACCGGTTCTTCAAAGTCACATACCGTCGAATCTCTTGAGACCTGCGGAGCCGAGGTACAGAAAGGCAACGCTCCCGAGGAACGCAAACTCCAGCGACTCTTCCGCAATCCGGAAGCGGCACGCATGATCAAGCGCTGCAACGATTTCGGTGCAGGCGGTGTCTCGGTTGCCATCGGGGAACTTGCCGACGGGCTCATAATAGACCTCGACACGGTGCCGAAAAAATATGAAGGGCTCGACGGAACCGAACTTGCTATCAGTGAGTCACAGGAGCGAATGGCCGTCGTACTTTCTCCGGAGGACGAGCAGCGATTCATGGAACTTGCCGCCTCCGAAAATCTGGAAGCGACGGTCGTCGCAGTGGTGACAGAATCAAAGCGGCTCGTGATGAAATGGCGCGGAAAAGTTATCGTTGACATTGACCGTGAATTTCTCAACTCAAACGGCGCAGAAAAGCATATCGATGTCGTTGTGCAAGCGCCTTCCGAATACGAAAGCAGCGAAACGCTTATTGACGACTGCGACTTTGCCGGTGCCTACCGCTCGATCGCCGGCCGTCTGAACGTATGCTCGGAACGCGGTCTGGCGGAGCGTTTTGACTCTACAATAGGTGCCGGTACAGTGCTCATGCCATTCGGAGGTCAATACCAGCTGACACCCTCGCAGGCAATGGCCGCTAAGGTTCCGACACACACCACCCCTTCACGTACCTGTACGGTCATGGCTTACGGCGCTGACCCTTTTCTCGCACAGAACGACTGCTTCAATGGAGCCAGAAAAGGCGTTTATACTTCTGTCGCAAAGCTTATCGCAGCGGGTGCGCCTGTCTTTGACGGCGAGAACTGCTACTTCTCTTTCCAGGAATATTTTGAGAGACTGAACCGTGACAGCACAAAATGGGGTAAGCCCTTCTCTGCCCTTTTGGGTGCTTTAAATGCTCAGCTTGAGCTCGGTATCGCAGCAATAGGCGGAAAAGACTCCATGAGCGGCAGCTTTGAGAAGTTGTCCGTGCCGCCTACACTTGTTTCGTTTGCAATTTCCATGGCAGATATAGACGACATCATTACTCCGGAACTGAAAAGCCCCAATGACCGCGTGTATCTTATTGAGCCTTCCGAGTTTGGTCAAGACGGAGGCGTAGCCGAGGTGGAAATGCTGCGCGCCGTGTCAGAGCTGATAAAATCCAAAAAGATAATTTCGGCATATGTTCCGGGCGAAGGCGGGGTTGCCGCAGCTGTCATGAATATGTGTTTCGGCAATATGCTCGGATTTGCTTTTGAGGACGGCGCAGAAGCGCTATTCAAAAACAGGGGCTTGTGCATCGTTGCCGAGGCGTCAGATGAACTTCCCTTCGGACAGTCGCTCGGGAAGGTCACCGACGACGGCTTCATATCGAAGGGAGACATGCGCATAGCTCTCAAAGAACTGCTTGATATAAGCGAAGCTAAACTTGAAACGGTTTTCCCGCTTCGTGCAAAGACCGCTCAGAGCAGTGCCGTCAAGCCGTCCTTCAGCATAACCGACGGTAATGTAAGGCGTGCACCGTCTGTTCGCACAGCACGTCCTAAGGTCGTTGTTCCCGTATTCCCGGGAACGAACTGCGAATACGACACCGCGAACGCTTTTGAAGCTGCCGGCGCACTCACCGAAACGGTCGTTATCACCAATCTCACGCCTGCGGATGTCAGCGATTCTGCCCTGCGTATGAGAAAAGCGATAGACGACGCCCAGATCGTATTTATACCGGGCGGTTTTTCCGGCGGAGATGAACCGGACGGTTCCGGCAAATTTATCACTGCATTTTTCAGAAATCCGCTCATTGCAGAAGGCGTGACCGAACTTCTGGAAAAGCGAGACGGGTTGATGGGTGGCATCTGCAACGGATTCCAGGCGCTGATAAAGCTCGGACTCGTGCCGTTCGGCAAAATCTGCAAGGCAAACGAGCACAGTCCCACACTGACCTATAACACCATAGGCAGGCACGTTTCGCGGCTCGTCACCACCAGAGTAGCATCCAATATGTCGCCCTGGTACTCCGATTATTCCGTAGGAGAACTGCATACCATGCCTGTCTCACACGGTGAGGGACGTTTTATCTGCTCACAGGAGCTTTTTGACAAGCTCGCGGCGAACGGTCAGATTGCTACCCAGTATGTATCACCGGACGGCGAACCGTCTATGGATATCCGGTTTAATCCGAATGGTTCATTCAATGCGGTAGAAGGTATTACCTCTCCGGACGGACGTATATTCGGCAAAATG
>URSI01000150.1 GCA_900550505.1 uncultured Eubacteriales bacterium | reverse complement strand
CGGGGCGCCGCCGACGGTCCATGTACCTTCCATATACCCATAGTCTTCGTCGCCTATGTCAACGCCGCAGGCTGAAAGAAAAAACAGAAGCGACGATATCAGAAGAAGGACAAGCACGCATACCCGCGCAGAGTTTTTTTCGATGCCGGCCATTTGATTTCACACTCCCCGCAGAAAATCCTACATGACGAATGATATCAGAATGTATCGTGTATGTCAAGATGTTGATGGTTTCAGCCTGATGTAAATTGCGCGGTGCACTTGACAAACGGGAGCAAATGTGATACCTTTTTCTCCGTAGATTCGGAGGATGTTATATGGATAATGCTATGATCGTGGCTCTTTGTCTTCTTTTGCCTTTTTTGGGCACCGTGGTCGGCAGCGCAAGCTCTTTGATGCTTCGCAGCGATCCGGGAGATCGTATAAGAAAAGGTCTGCTGGGTTTTGCAGGCGGTGTTATGATTGCGGCTTCCGTATGGTCGCTGCTGATACCGGCAATCGAGCTTGGCGAAGGCACGGAAACACCGTGGCTTCCCGCGGCGTTAGGGTTTCTCATCGGTATAGGCTTCCTTTTGTTGCTCGATACGCTCGTGCCTCACGTCCACCCGAGCTCGGAGGTTGCCGAGGGACGCAACAGAAAATACAGCTGGCGCTCCATGCTTATGATCGCTGTGACTCTTCATAATATACCCGAGGGTATGGCGGTCGGCGCAGTTCTCGCCGGGGCGTTTCACGGCGGTGAGAGCATATCTCTGCCGGCTGCACTGACGCTTTCGATAGGCATAGCGATACAGAATATGCCCGAAGGCGCTGTCATTTCGGCACCGCTTATCTCAGCCGGTGCGTCAAAAAAGAGGGCATTTGTTTACGGTATGATATCGGGCGTGGTCGAGCCTCTCGGCTGCATATTGATGCTTTTGATGACTGCGGCTTTGACCCCTGCATTGCCGTACATAATGGCTTTTGCAGCAGGAGCCATGATGTATGTGGTGGTTGAAGAACTGATACCCGATTCGCAGGCGGGGGATCATTCCAATGCCGGAACCGTAGGTGCTGCGATAGGCTTTGTACTCATGATGGTCCTTGACATAGCGCTCGGATGACGGATACATACGTTGTGATTTTTGCCTGAATGTGAGGATTGTTGTATGAAATACGGATACGTCAGAGTAGCGGCGCTCAGCCCGACGGTGATACAGGGTGACCCCGTTAAGAACTCGGCGACCGCCGTAAACGCGGTGCTTGAGGCGTGCGGGGGCGGGGCACGGCTCGTGGTGCTGCCGCGTTTGTTTATAAGCGGTGCCGAACTGGGAGATCTCTTTTTGCAGGAGACGCTTTTGCGGTCATGTGAAGCTGCCGTTGCCATGACAGCCTCCGCCACGGCTGATACCGGCGCCGTCATTTGTATTGGGACACCGGCAAATGTAAACGGGAGTGTGCTCGACTGTACTGCCGTCATAAATCGCGGGCGTGTTGTGGGGCTTGTGCCCTGTGAAACGGCCGATGGTGTTTTCAGCTTACCTTTTTCGGCCCCGGTAAAGGTAAAGTGGGCGGGAGCGGATGTCACCGTGGGAAGCAGACTGCTTTTCGCCGACAGAAATATGAAAAACTTCGTGCTCGGCGTACGTACCGGGTCATGTGATGTGACCGGCGTGTCATCGCTTTGCACGGCGGGTGCGGTATTGGTCGCGGTGTGTGACACGCAACCGGAAACAGTGACTTCTGCGGACCATCGGCGTGATATCGTCAGCATTGCCGCGCAGGAAAATGCGTGTGCATGCATATATGCGGGGGCGGGTTGCGGCGAATCTGTCACGGATCACGTGTTCTCCGGTCATTGCATCATTGCCGAAAACGGCAGGCTGCTTGCCGAATCGGCACCGTTTGGTGACGGTAATGCCATATCCGAGCCGGATCTGGATTTTCTTTGTTTCGAGAGACGGCGCCGGAAGATCCCCACAGGAGGATGCGACGGATTTGCTGTTGAAGAGATAGAAGTTGCGCCGTCTGATACGGAGCTCACACGAAAAGTCAGACGTATGCCGTTCGTTCCCGAATGCTCTCATGAACTCGCAGAACGGTGTGAACGGGTGCTTGAGATACAGAGCCGTGCGCTTGGCTCCCGATTGAAGCATATCCGTACCGAAAAGGCGGTCGTGGGACTTTCGGGCGGACTTGACTCATGCCTTGCGGCACTTGTCGCCGCGCGTGCCGTAAAACTTGCCGGCGGTCGGGATGAGGATCTGATTACGGTTACGATGCCTTGTTTCGGAACGACCGGAAGGACAAGATCGAATGCGGAAAAACTTGCCGCCGCACTGGGGGCGAGTTTCAGTACAATAGATATATCCGCCACCGTGCGTTCGCATTTTAACGATATTTCATTGCCTGATGATGACCGAAGCGTGGTGTTTGAGAACGCACAGGCGCGTGCGCGGACATACGTGCTGATGGATCTTGCCAACCGTGTGGGCGGGCTCGTCGTCGGCACAGGAGACCTGTCGGAACTGGCGCTCGGATGGGCGACCTATAACGGGGATCATATGTCGATGTACGGCGTGAATGCCGGCGTGCCCAAAACTCTCATAAGAGCAGTAGTACGGTATTGTGCCGACACGGCTGAGGCGGAGGGCAGACATGAACTTTCACATGTGCTCGGCGATATACTCTCCACGCCGGTGAGCCCCGAACTGCTCCCCGCGGAAAACGGTGAGATATCCCAAAAGACGGAGGATATCATAGGACCGTATGAGTTGCATGACTTCATAATGTTCTGTGTCCTCAGGTGCGGGTTTCCGCCGGCTAAGATATTCATGCTGATGTGCAGGGCCTTCGGAGAAGAATACAGCCGTGATGTTCTGAAAAAGTGGCTGGTGAGTTTTTATCGCAGGTTTTTTGGCCAACAGTTCAAGCGTTCCTGCCTGCCCGACGGACCTGCGGTCGGTTCGGTGACGCTTTCACCGAGAGGCGGTTGGACCATGCCGAGCGACGCGTGCGCCGGCGCATGGCTGAGTGAAGCAGAATCACTGGTTATCTGAGTGAGAGACCGTTTTGAAAAACGGCTCAAATCGTTGTTGAAAAAACGGGTAAAATGCTGTATAATGATTGGGACATACAGTGATTGAAGGTTGTAAAATGGATCATCAGACGATAGCGGTTCTTGATTTCGGTGGACAGTACAAAGAGCTCATTGCGCGCCGTGTGCGCGAAATGGGCGTGTATTCCGTTGTTTTGCCCGGAAACACGCCGGCGGAAAAAATCAAACAGCTCGCGCCCATCGGTATGATATTTACCGGTGGACCCGCGAGCGTCTATAAAGACGGCGCGCCCCGTTGTGAGCGCGCTGTTTTTGAACTCGGCATCCCGGTGCTCGGCATATGCTACGGGATGCAGCTGATGTGCTATATGCTGGGAGGTGAAGTTGCGGGGTGCAGCGTCAGTGAATACGGCATTACACAGGCCGAACTCGGGAATGGTTCGCTTTTTGATGCAGGTAAGCGCAGTGTGCTCATGTCGCATACCGATCGTGTGGTGCGGGTTCCTGCCGGTTTCATTGTAACTGCGGAGACTGCTGATTGT
>URSI01000149.1 GCA_900550505.1 uncultured Eubacteriales bacterium | reverse complement strand
CTTACCGAAGCCGGTTACATGATAGACGATATGTGCGTCGAGCTTATTGCAGACGGGTGTCATCTTCCCGCCTCAATGCTCAATTACATATACCGTGCAAAGGGTGCGGAAAGGATCGTGCTGTGCACAGACGCCATGCGGTGCGCAGGGCAAAGCTCCGGTACCGGGTTTCTCGGTTCCAAGGAGAATGGACTTGAGGTGCTGATAGAAGACGGTGTGGCCAAAATGCCCGACCGTACCGCTTTTGCCGGAAGTATAGCCACCACTGACAGGCTCGTGCGCACGATGTGCTTTGACGCAGGCGTTCCTCTCACTGACTGCATACGGATGATCACCGAGGTACCGGCAAGGCTTACGGGGTTCAGTAACAAGGGGCTCATCGCAGAAGGCTTCGATGCCGATATCACCGTGTTCGATGCTGATATAAACGTGCGTGCCGTATATTCCGGCGGCAGAAAGGTTTACGAACAATTATGAAACTGTATGACAAATATGCGGACAGCCTGCGCGTGAGGATCTTCGGTTCCCGCGCCGAAATGGGCGCCCAGGCGGCTTACGATTGTGCGGCGCGGATAAAAAAGCTGCTTGCTGTCAAGAATGAAATAAACGTGGTGTTTGCGGCTGCGCCCTCACAGAACGAATTCCTTGCGTCGCTGCTTGAACAGGATATCGATTTTACCCGCATAAATGCTTTCCACATGGACGAATATATAGGTCTCCCGGCAGACGCACCGCAAGGTTTCGGTAATTTTCTGAAAGAGCATATCTTTTCGAGAGCGCAGTTCAAAAGCGTAAACTACATCGATTCCACCGCGTCCGACCCGGAGGCGGAATGCAAGCGGTACGCCGAGCTGTTAGAGCGGTTTCCTATCGATATCGTATGTATGGGCATCGGTGAAAACGGACATATTGCATTCAATGACCCGGGCACGGGCATGGCAAATTTCTCCGACCCGCTTGCCGTAAAGCCGGTGACTCTGGACGAAATCTGTCGCCGTCAACAGGTGAATGACGGATGCTTTGAAAAACTCGGCGACGTGCCGCTTTACGCCATAACACTGACGGTGCCGACGCTCGTCAGCGCTTCACACATTTTTTGCGTCGTGCCCGCAGCGACAAAAGCACAGGCGGTTTACAATACGGTCAACGGCACTATCTCGGCCGAATGCCCCGCATCGGTGCTGCGCCTTCACCGTGATGCCGCGCTCTACTGCGACGCAGAAAGCGGAGCGGGTCTGCTGAAAGAACAGACCGACGACAAGCCGCTCGCCTGACGTCGGCAATGTTTTCTTTATTTACAAGGTGATATTATTGTGTTAAGGACCAAGCTTTTCGAAGGTGTGCATCTGACGGCAGTGCACACCGACAGGTTCAAGTCGTCACTCGTGTCCGTAAATTTTCTCGGCGCATGCGATGAACGTGAGACGACTGTTTTTGCCATGCTGCCGGCAGTTATGAAGAACGGCTGCGCAAAGTACCCTACCATCAGAAGCCTCAGCAGACGACGCGAAGACCTGTATCTGCCGGGACTTGCGCTGAATTCCTCAAGGCGCGGAGAGGTGTCGGTGCTGAACGGGATGATATCGTCACTAAATTCCTCACACTTACCTGACGGTGCCGACATTTCGCTTCCATGCACTGAATTTCTCTCCGATATGATTTTTGACCCGCTTGTGGTTGACGGCGCGTTCGTGCCCGAGACGGTCGAAACCGAGAGAAAAAATCTGCTGGACAGAATAAGCGAGGCAAAAAACAACAAGGCTTCGTTGGCTTCCCGGCGGTGTATCGAGCTGCTTTGCCAAGGAGAGCCGTATTCGATCCCTACGACCGGTACTGCCGAAAACGCGCTGAAGATCACGGCAGCGGAGCTTTACGAAGCACATCAGCGGCTGACTGCGAAATCTCCCGTAGAGATCATATACGTGGGCGACGAAGATGACACAAAGGTAAGATACCTTCTCCTGCCGCTGCTCGAGAAACTCATGCCCCGAGAATGCACCTTACCACGCACCGTCAAGGACTTCACCCGGCGCGAATGCTTCGAGCAGGCAGACGATGTCGCAGCGGCTCAAAGCAATCTCGTGATAGGCATGAGGACTGACTGTCAGGACGAATATGCGCTTGCGCTGTTCAACGAGCTTTTCGGCGGCGCGCCTTCTTCGAGACTTTTCACGACGGTACGCGAAAAAATGTCCCTCTGCTATTCCTGCTCTTCCGGTGCCGACTTCTACAAGGGCGTCGTCACCGCCGCGTGCGGAATAGACGCAGAAAATTTTGTGTCTGCGAAGGAAGGAGTCATTTCACAACTTGAGGATCTGAAGTCCGGTAATTTCACGGAAAAGGAAATCGAAACTGCAAAGCGTTCGCTTTGTAACCTGTATCTTGAGACTCAGGATGATCCGGTGTCGCTTGCAAAATGGTATCTCTCACGTGCTCTGCTTTCAAGCGAAGATACTCCTGAAGACGCTGCCCGCAGGGTGTCGCTCATCACAAGGGACGAGCTTATCGCCGCCGGGAGCACTATAACACCTCAGGTGATATATCTGCTGCGCGGAAAGGAGCCTTCCGATGACTGAATTTGAAACAAGATACGATCCGCTGCTCGACGAAACCTGTGTGAGCTTTACTCACAAAAGCGGGCTGAAGGTCCTGGTAATGCCCAAAAAGCACACCTCGCTGTGTGCGATGATCGGGACACGGTACGGGTCGCTCGACCGTGTTTTCAGAATTGAAGGCGAGAAGGAATTCACCGCCGTCCCGGACGGTGTCGCGCATTTTCTTGAGCATAAGCTTTTCGAGGACGAAAACGGGCAGGACGCGCTGAACCTGTTCGCAGACCTTGGCGGCGACGCCAACGCCGGTACCGATTTCGATTATACATGTTACTATTTTACTGCTTCTGAAAACTATGAAAAAAATCTTGCGGTACTGCTCGATTTCGTAACTCATCCATGTTTTAAAGCGCAGTCGGTCGAACGTGAACGCGGGATCATCGGACAGGAAATAAAAATGTATCAGGATCTGCCGGAATGGCGGTTGTTTTCGGGTGTCCTGAACTCGCTTTACAGCGTCAGCCCGGTCAAAGTAGACATCGTCGGCACGACGGAATCGATCGCTGCCATAACACCACAGGTGCTTTATCGCTGTTATGATACGTTTTACAGCCTTTCAAATATGATCCTTGCGGTGTGCGGAGACATCACGACTGAAAGCGTGGAACGGCTCTGCGACGCCTGTCTGCCGGTGAAAAGAACTGTAAAATATGAGTTGGGCGATCCCCAAGAGCCGCGCGGCATATGTCAAAAGCATGTCACCTGCATGATGGATGTGGCGCAGCCGCTTTATGCGATAGGTTTCAAAGATGTCCCGATCACGGACGGTAAGGAGTCGTTGCAAAGAGAGTTTGCCCATTCAATGATCCTGAGAGCCGTTTTCGGCACGTCGGGCGGATTTTATGAAAAGAACTATCGTTCCGGACTGATAAACAAGCATTTCGGCGCCTACTATAACGATGTCCGAGGCGCAGCATTCACGGTCATAGAAGGCGCTGGCGACCGCTATGAAGAATCCGTTGACGCAGTATTAGGGCAGCT
>URSI01000148.1 GCA_900550505.1 uncultured Eubacteriales bacterium | reverse complement strand
TTTTTCGGCGCGCTCGAGGTCGAATTGCCCCGCACCTTTATCTCTGCCTCACTGTCGTCTATCGTTTCATACTTTCCGCTGGGATCCACTATACGAACGCGAGCATTGACGTAAACGTCCTTGTTTATCTCCTGTGTACAGGAAATATATACACGTTTTGCCCCGTCATTCTCTTTGTCCTGAGAAGAAGACGAGTCTTGTGAAGTATCTGACACCTGCGGATCGACCGATACGGCAGACTCTTCATTTAACGGTACACATGCGGTAAACAGCGACGCTACCAACAAAGCGCAAATAAGACAACGAAATGATTTCATCAGGACAGCCTCCGGAGGATATGTATGGATTATACCATAGTGACATCTTTAAGTCAACCGGATTTGTATGATTCATCCATTGCCAAATAAACTTCGTCAAAAGCAAAAAAATATTCCCCGCGTTAACGGGGAATGCATATCCGCAGAACAGAGCGTGCCGCAGATTTCTTTTATTTGTGCAAAGGCTCAGCATTCTATTATCTTGACGTTCTCGGGAGACAATGATGTCTGAGCGACGACTATCTCAAGGATCTGCGCGGTCTCACTCTCCATCAATCCGTCGGTCCGTACTATCACCGTACATTGCTCCTCCGAATAAACCGCTATGCAATCTGCAATACCTTTGGCGGCTATGAGCGATTCGATGTCAGCTTCTGTGCTCATCTCCTCTGCAATGCGCGCTATATCCGCCAGTGCCTCATCCTTGGTATCCGGGAGAACATCAGGGTTCTCTGCTATCTGTGACAACACTGCAAGTGCTTCTTCACGCACCTGACGACGATTTATGGCAGCCGTCTCAAAATAGTCGTACTCCTGCGCGTCAGCGTCACTGACCTCCAGTCCCACGAGCACGGACTGACCGAGCAGCTTTGTGCTCTCGTCCGAGCCGGCGCTTTTAGCGTCACTTCCGAGCACTGCGACTGCCGCTATAACGGCGCACACAAGTGCCAGACTGCCCAGCGCCGCGGCAGTGCGTCCGGCGAATATTTCCTTCCAATTGACGCCCTTGATTCGTTGTGTAAGCTTTTCAAGCCTTTCGGATGCTTTGGGTTTCATATGTACCGATCCTTTCGCTGTGGTTGTATATTCTATTCGCCGCATGTCACAAATATTCCGCTTTCACTGATACCAAAAAGCGCGGAAAGCATATATTTTATGTCCGCGACCGTGCTTTTGCCACCGCCGCGGCAAACCACCGCTGCCGCACGTATTTCAGGAAGATACTCAGAAATAACTATGGGGTACTCATCACCGTCAACGGTGCGAAGCACTATCTGTTTTTCGGAATCCGTGCTTCCGGAGGTCTGATTGACATGCTGGTCGCTCGCATACAGATAAGAATATGAACTGTCAAGAGTGAGCATGACGGAACAGCTTTTCACTCCTTCAAGGCGGCAAATAAGCTCCTGTGTCCTTTCCTCGAGTTCCCTGACATACTGACTGCTGTCGGGAGCCAGTTCAACCGGGTCCGGCTTGGAAGTTCCAGCGCCGGAAGGCCATACCAGCAGCACCACTCCGGCTATCAGCGCCAGCAGTATATATCCGAAGCTCTTGTGGCTCGTAAGTGAAGAGAAAAAGTCACCGGCCTTCATAAATCACGACCTCTGTATCGACCGCCAGAAGCTGACGGAAGTAATCTGAAATCTCATCCGCTAATTCCGCTTGCGTAGGCAAAAGAGTTATTATCATCCCGGTCACCGTTATAACGCCCTCCTCCTGAAGGATAACCAATTCCACATCTCTCACGGTTATCCCGAATTTATATTTCGCTGCCTCCGCGATCGTCGCCTCGACCTCTGCGATGCTGCGGTCAAGTATCCACTTATGGTCGGATCCTGAAACGTCACTTGTTTCCATCGGTTCGATATCGCTTTTAAGGAATCCGGAGACCGCTCCTCCCAAAGGCATCAGCACCGTGAGCACACAAATAAGCGAGATCAGGTATCTCATCTGCTTTTCATACCTGCCGCCTGCGGCGATTGAAACGAGCGCGCCGGCCACCGCCGCTATGAGTAGCGTCAAAAAATAATCTTTCATGCCGAAAGCCCCGCATTGATTCTTATGAAAACTCCTGTTGCTATTATAAAAACCGCGCCTGCACCCAGCACCAGCCCGAGCATTATCCCGAGAAGTGAATTGATATCGTAAAGCAGCTTTGCCTGATTCTCCGCTCCGAGCAGCCTTGCGAGCACGCCCGAAAGCAGCACCGCAAATTTACAGAAAACTATTGTGATCGCCGGCGGCACCGTTATTGCCAGCACCGTAACTATCGCAGCGCTGCCGGAAACGCTTTTGACAAGCCCTACACTGGCGTAAACGGTCTTTGCCGCTTCTCCCAGCATACTGCCGATGACCGGAACAAAATTTCCCGAAGCGAACCGTACGGTGCGCATTGCAAACGTGTCACTTCCCGCCGCGATAAGCGGCTGCAGCGACATCGTAAAATTCAGTGCGACAAACAGAAACGACAGCAATGTTGTAACGGTAGAGCGTATCAGATTCCAAAGCGAAGAAAAATTCAGGCCCGACGGCAGTGCGGCGGCAAGCGATACTGCAAAACACCACCTCAATAACGGCATCAACACCCTGCTGCTCAACGTCTCTATCACCGTACACAGCATTGTCATTCCGCCTGCCGAAGCGACGGACGCCGCCGTATTTCCTCCGGCAGCGTAAAGAGATGCCATTACAGGCATATATGCCGTTACGAAGGTTTCAAACGCAGACAGCGACCTCTGCGCAGTCTCTACTGCGGACAGCGCCGCACTGTACAACGGCATGGAGATCACGATGACAGCCACAAAATCAAAAACCGTCCGTAACGGCGTATTCCCGGCAGCCAACGGCCCGAGCAGTGCGCAAAGCGCAACTATGCCCGCAAGTGTGGCAAATACTTTTCCGAAATTACCCACGGCGCCGTCAAAGCAATCCCTTATGATATCAACGGTCTTTGCAACGATATCGATAGAGACGTCTCCGGACGCTTCTTCTTCGTTTATGAAATCTCCGTAGCTCGTATCTGCCAGTTCTTCTGCTATACTGTCAGTCAGCTCGTCAGGATACGCAAGGACGGCGATAGGGGATACCGTCAACAGCGCTACTGAAAAAATTATGATCGATATAAGCTTTTTCATTTTCGGATTTGATCTTCATATGAATTCTTTTATAACTTCGATGACTGAGCGCAGCACAGGCAGCGCAAGCAGCAATATTCCTATTCGTCCGGCGCTGTCGATCTTCGCCGCCACCGCATTTTCTCCGCAATCGCGGCATACATCCGCACAGGTTCCGGCTGTCAGAGCGACACCGAGTGCTTTCAGTATCAGCGCGGCATATTCGCCTGTGCCGCTGAAAGAAGAAGAAATAGTCTTTATTTCCTCAACGAGAGGCAGTGCGTATTTCAGCAGAGCGCCCATAAGTATCACGGCAGCCGCCGAGGATGCCAATGGCGCTATTTCCCTGCTCTGTCCCCGCACGACACATACGATCAGACCGATCCCGAGCGAAGCAAGGCAAAAAACCAGCACGTTCATGATTAAAGCCCAAAGGTCGAGCGGATAGAA
>URSI01000147.1 GCA_900550505.1 uncultured Eubacteriales bacterium | reverse complement strand
TGTTTTATCGATAACAGGAGAAGATCAATGGCGACCATCAGTGTCATTATTCCGGTGTATAATACCGCACCGTATCTGAGAGAGTGTGTTGACAGCGTGATCTCGCAGACATTTGCGGACACTCAGATCATACTTGTCGATGACGGCTCGGACGACGGCAGCGCCGGGATATGCGACGAATATGCAGACAGGTTTGACAATGTATCCGTCATACATAAGTCAAACGGCGGGCTTTCAGAGGCGAGAAACGTCGGCATGGCAGCCTCTCACGGTGAATATACGTTTTTTCTCGACAGTGACGACCGGATCGTACCCGATACTCTTGAAACGCTTTTGGGGCTGCTGAATGGGTACGATGCTGATATCGCAACGGCAAGACACATCTACTGGTACGATAATGCCGCAGTACCTGCCCGGGGAGTTGACAACGATACTGTTTTTGACCGGGAAGATTCGATGCGTGAGCTGATCGGGAACAGCGTTATCAAAAACTTTGCATGGGGCAAGCTTTACAGGACCGAATTGCTTGACGGACTCTCGTTCCCGCCCGGAAGATATTATGAGGATGTATACTGGACGCATCTCGTGTTCGACAGGGCGGGAAAAACGGTGCTTACACACCGCGGACTGGTCTATTATCGCCAGCCGACGGGATATCATACGGAGCCGTTCACAAAAAGCTGGATCTGATTGACGGATATGTGATCAGGAGAAGCTTTGCGGCACAGCGTTATCCCCGGCTGGTACCGCAGGTGGACGAGCATATAATGAAACTCACACTTGAAATATATCTGCAGTCGCTCCGTCGTTTGGAACGATCCGGTCATGCCGGGATCACAAAAGAGCTTGCGGGCAGAGCGCGTAAGCTTGTAAAAGAGGGCATATGCCGCGGCGGGACGATGAGACGGCTGAAAAAGTCGTACGCTCTCTTTTCATGGTGTCCCGCGGCGTATGCCGTTTTCGCCGTGATATGTCGTGCAGGAGGAAAGATGCTTGAAAAATGCCGTAAAAAAGGCAGTCTACGCGCTGGCGCGTATGCTGCCCGTGAGGAGAAAAACTATTCTGTTTTTCAGCTGCTACGGCGCTGAATACGGAGGCTCGCCCAAATATTTAAGCGAGTATTTTACAGTTCATGCGCCGGAGCTTGAGATCGTTTGGGCGTTTTCACCGGCAGTTCGCCGTCGCCCCGATGTCCGTACGGTGCGATACGGTTCGGCGGCGTATTATCTGACGCTTGCCACTGCGGGAGTCATAATAACAAATTACAGAATGACGGCTGAATTCAGAAAACGCAGGTCGCAGAAATACATACAGACGTGGCACAGCTCGCTGCGTCTGAAAATGATAGAAAAGGATGCTGAAAAAACACTGCTGCCGGAATATGTGAAAATGGCAAAGAGAGACTCGTCGCAGATTGACCTGCTGCCGGTCGGCAGTTTCAGAAGTGAGCAGATCTTTCGTCGCAGCTTCTGGTATAAAGGCGATTATCTGCAATGCGGCACCCCGCAGTGCGACATTTTTTTCCGAAGCGGTCCTTCCGACAGAGGTGTGCGTGAATACTTCGGCATCGGCAAATGTAAGCGGATATTGCTTTATGCGCCCACCTTCAGACACGGTCTGGGAACTCTGGCATATCGTTTGGATCCTGAGCTTCTCATGCAGTCTGTGAATGAGCGTTTCGGGGGCGATTGGGTGATATTGTTCAGACTGCATCCGCATATGCGCAACGGACGTTTTTCCGGGCTTTTCGACCGCTCGTTCGTGTATGACGCTTCGTCCTATGATGACACTCAGGAGCTCCTGCTGGCAGCCGATATGCTGATAACGGATTATTCTTCGTTGATGTTCGATTTCATGCTTACCAGAAAGCCCTGCTGTCTGTATATATCGGATCGTTCGGATTATGTTGCAAATGACAGAGCGCTGTATTTCGATATCGATGAGCTGCCGTTCCCGTCGGCGCGAGACGATGCCGAACTCAGCAGGGCGATCGTCGGGTTTGACTGCGGCACATATGCGCGCCGCTGCGAGGAATTCCTCAGGGACAAGGCAGGCTCTTGGGAAAACGGGACCGCTTGTCATCAGATATTGGAGCGTGTGAGGAGCTGGCTCAATGAACGCTGAGTTTAATGGGGTGATAGGGTACACCGCCGGAGTCTACGATATGTTTCATATAGGACACCTGAACATACTGAGCAGGGCAAGGGCGCTGTGTGACCGCCTGATAGTCGGTGTGAGCACCGACGAGCTCGTGAGACGCGAAAAAAATAAAACCCCGGTAGTGCCGTTTGAAGAACGGCTCCGTATCGTTGCGGCGCTCAGATGTGTTGACGCGGCAGTCCCCCAGGAGGATAAGGACAAGCTGTCGGCGTGGCAGAAATACGGCTTTCACAGAATGTTCGTAGGCTCGGACTGGAAGGGAACGAGCAGCTGGCAGGAGTATGAAAGGCAGTTTGAACCGCTGGGCGTCCGTATCATTTACCTGCCGCACACAGACGGTATATCAAGCACCGGACTGACGATGGTGATCAAAAAAATGCTTGACGAGACATCAGATCAGGGAGCAGTAATATGAAAAAGGTGCTTTTTGTTATAGAGTCGCTCGCCTGTGCGGGCGCCGAAAAAAGTCTTGTCAATCTGCTGAATGAAATTGACAGGACCAAATATAAGATATATCTGCAGCTCTTTTCCTATGGCGGAGAATATGAAAAACTGCTTCCTGACGATGTGACGGTACTTCCGGGACTGAAGTTTTTTGATTTCTGCGCGGGCAGAACGGGGGCGGCGTGTCCCGGCGAATTCCTTCTGATGATGTGGGGGCGTATCCGTTATTCCGTTTCGATAAGGCTGAAAAAGCTTACAAATCCGCAAAAAGCATGGGTTTTCTGGCGTTGCGCCCGCAGGTGCTTTTGCCGTAGTCAGGAGTTTTATGATATCGCCGTCGCGTATGCTCAGGGAGCACCCACGTTTTATGTTGCGGATCGTGTCGATGCCGGTAAGAAATTCGCATGGGTAAACGTTTCTTACGATCCCGGGGAAGGATTCGGCAGAGAAGTGTCTGCAATATATGAAAATTTTGACGGCATAGCGTGCGTGTCTGAAAGCGCCCGGGACGCGTTTTGTACCGCGTTCCCGGATCATTCGTACAAGTGCAGGGTCATTTACGACATGATCAATGCCGGTGCGATCAGCCGTATGGCGCTTTTGCCCTCGAATGCGGCAAAGCTCATGCGGAACGACGGCTGGCGTCTGTTGACCGTGGGCAGGCTTGCATACCAGAAGGGATATGATATAGCGATAAAGGCGTGCATGCTCCTGAAGGAGCGCGGGGTGGATTTCTGCTGGTATGTGCTCGGACGCGGACCGCTCGAGAGTGATATTCGGGAAATGATAAGAGGTGCGGATGTATGTGATAGATTCATATTGCTCGGTACCGACGCTAACCCTTACCCCTATTTCAGACTTGCCGATATATATGTACAGACTTCGAGACATGAGGGGTTCGGGATAGCGATAGCCGAAGCGCGTGCACTGAATGTTCCGGTAGTCACTACGAGATTTGATGCGGTGAATGCTCAGATGAAGGACGGAGATAACGGGCTCGTG
>URSI01000146.1 GCA_900550505.1 uncultured Eubacteriales bacterium | reverse complement strand
CCCGAGATCCCCCACAGCTACGCCGCCGTTGTATTTGAGCGAGCGCACGGTGGCTACGAGCACGACCCCGTCGGGACACAGACCGGTCTTGCGGCATTTTATGTCAAAAAACTTTTCCGCGCCAAGGTCGGCACCGAAACCCGCTTCCGTGATGCAGTAATCTGCAAGCTTCAGCGCCGTGCGCGTAGCGATCACCGAATTGCAGCCGTGTGCGATGTTTGCAAACGGACCTCCGTGCATTATACAAGGCGTGTTTTCAAGTGTTTGGACAAGGTTAGGCTTGATGGCGTCCTTCATCAGGGCTGTCATTGCGCCGTCCGCCTTCAGATCCCTTGCGTATACCGGTTCGCCGTTGAGATCATATGCGACCAGTATGTCGCCCAGCCTTTGCTTCATCTCGGAGAGCGACTCCGAAAGGCAAAGTATCGCCATGATTTCGCTGGCGACCGTGATCATGAATCCGTCCTGCCGCGGCACGCCGTCGGAGGGCGCGCCCAGACCGACGACAACATTCCGCAATGCGCGGTCGTTCATGTCCATAACACGCTTGAAAACTATGCGCCGTACGTCTATGTTGAGCTCGTTGCCTTGCTGGATGTGATTGTCTATCATGGCGGCAAGAAGGTTGTTTGCACTCGTTATGGCGTTAAAATCGCCGGTAAAGTGGAGGTTTATGTCCTCCATGGGAACGACCTGCGAATACCCTCCGCCCGCAGCGCCGCCCTTGACACCGAACACAGGTCCCAACGAAGGTTCGCGCAGCGCTATGACAGCGTTTGCTCCTATGCGGCTCATCGCCTGACCGAGACCTATGGTCGTGGTCGTTTTCCCCTCACCCGCAGGTGTGGGATTGATAGCCGTGACGAGCACGAGATGTCCGTTCGGCCTTCCCTCTATACGTTTTCTGAGCTGATCCGTAAGCTTTGCTTTGTACTTGCCGTAAAACTCCAGCTCGTCACGTTCTATGCCGAGACGGGCGGCGATATTTTCTATCGGCTCCATATGAGCTTCATGCGCTATTTCAACATCCGGTTTCATAAGTTCTCCTTTATATACGCTGCCTGTCGTGTCAGGCACGGTTTATCAGACTTAAAAAGCTCGTTCCCGCCCCGGTCCCGTTGATGCCGAACATTTCGCATACTGTCTCTGCAATATCGGCAAATGTGGTCCTGACACCTATGTCGGCAGGAATGATGCCGTCGCCGAGCCCGAGAAACGGCACATATTCGCGTGAGTGGTCGGTGCTGGGCGTGACCGGGTCACAGCCGTGGTCTGCGGTGATGAACAGCGCGTCGTCACTGCGCATTCCCTTAATGAACGAGCTCAGGAAAACGTCGAACTCCGACAGGGCACGTGCGTATCCGTCGGGATCGTTCCTGTGACCGTAAAGCATATCAAAATCGACGAGGTTTATAAAACATAAACCCGTAAAATCATGCTTCTGCTGTTCTGCCATGATCCTCATCCCGTCCGCGTTCCCGCCTGTCGGAAATGCCTGCGTGATTCCCCTGCCGCAGAAAATGTCGGATATTTTTCCCACGGAGATCACGTCTGCTCCTGCTTCCGCGAGCAGATCGAGCATAGTCGTTCCCGGCGGCTCGAGAGAATAGTCGTGTCTGTTCTTTGTCCGGACAAAGTCCGGAGCCGTGCCGGTGAATGGCCGCGCTATCACTCTGCCCACCGCGTGTTCGCCTTGCAGCAGCTTTCTCGCGGTACGGCACGCATCGTAAAGCTCATCAAGCGGCACTTTGTCTTCATGCGCCGCGACCTGAAAAACACTGTCAGCGGAAGTATACACTATATATTCGCCTGTTTTGAGATGACGCTCGCCGAAATCGCGTATCACCTCCGTGCCGGAGTAGGGGCGATTCGCCTCAGGTATCCATCCTCTCCCCGTCAGCCTCGAGAACTCTGCCATCACTTCATCCGGAAATCCGTTCGGATATGTGGGCAACGGACGCGGTGATATCAGCCCGGCTATTTCCCAGTGACCGACAGTCGTGTCCTTGCCGCGACTGCGCTCGGCAAGCGCTCCGTATGCAGCAAGAGGAGTTTTTACCGGTCGACCGTCAGTCATCGCGATGTTGTCCAGCCCGAGGCTTCTTAAAGTGGGTATGTTTAGGTGCGGACTGGTTCGGCACGCTCGGTATGTATTGCTGCCTTCGTCCGAGAAGTCCGCCGCATCGGGCAATGCGCCTATGCCGAAGCTGTCAAGCACCACCAGAAACAATCGCTTTGTCGCTTTCATTTGTTTCGTCCGCCTCCCTGCGGTCGAACCGCACGGTATTTACCTTATTAATTATACCTGAAAAACACCGTATGTCAATCACATTTTAATGATATGGCCGTTTTTAGAGCGCCTGCATGATGAAACTTACGCCGATTTTACGTTATTTCATTTTCCGGTAATATCGGATTTTGATTTTGCTTAAAATGCTTGCCACATATGAACGGATGAAAAATTTTTTAAAAATAAAGAAAAGTATTTATATGCTGAAGAAAGAAGACTTTTTTATGTTGCTTTAACAAGAACAAAGAATGATGTTTATTTAATGACATGTAAAAATCATGAATCAAAGTTTGTTCTTGAAATTAAGAATAGGAAAATGCGCAAAATACTCGCAATAGCCCTTGCAGCTGTGATGCTGACGACCGTTGGCGCTGTTTTTGCTTCGGCGGATTATGGTCTCATCTATACGGCTCTCAAAGGTACTCCCGTGATTGACGGGACCATTGATGATATTTGGAACGACCCGAACCTTGAGTGGACTTCTGTTGAGCATCCGTACAGCACCGAAACGAAGTGGGATGACGGTACACTGAGGGTCAAGGTGCTTTGGGACGAAGAGAATCTTTATTTCCTTGCGGAAGCAACTGCGGCAGCGGAGCAGGACGTTTACAACAATCTGTTCGAGATCTATGTGAGCGAGGAGAATACGAAAGTTTCTGCCGCATATTCGGCAGGCGATTCACAGACGTGCGTGCGCCTTGTTGACGGTACGTTCGTGACCGCGTCCGATTATACCGGAGGCGAAGGTCCCGGATCAAACACCAAAGCTGCGGTCAGCGAGGCTAAGGTGTGGAAAGACGGCGACACCTACTATGCCGAGGTCCGTACGCCGTTTGCAACCATTGACGGTACTGCCGGGGATGTTCTCGGGCTGGAGTTCATGTATAATGTCCTCGGTGAGAACCGTGCGTTCGTGAACGCGCTGCGTTGGAATGTCGACACGGTCGGCACAACCAATGATACTGGGGATCCCGATCCGGCTCCTTGGCAGGGCACAGAGGCTTGGGGCGATCTTGTGCTGAGCGCCACCGAGGCAACGGCGCCTGCCGTGGATGAGAGCACAGGCGATGAGAGCACCGGTGCAACACCGGATACCGGCGACGAAATAGTTGTTTTCGCTGTCCTCGGTCTGTTCGCCCTTGCCGCAACGGTAGTTGTTGTCAGAAAAGCCAGATAAGGTTTATATACGATCGTTTGATCACGCGGGCTTCCGATGTCGGATGCCTGCGTTTTTTTATTCTTACAAAGATTTGCCTCGCTCTATAAGTTCAGCAGCATGAAAATAAGGTATGAAACGAAAAGCTCGTTTTGTATCACACATATAATTAAATAAGGCATGTTTTTGAACGATATAAATGTTTCAGATAGCT
>URSI01000145.1 GCA_900550505.1 uncultured Eubacteriales bacterium | reverse complement strand
CACAAGCATGAGCATAACTATGATGACCCCTGCAAGGGTGACGAAGGTCGCCTGCTCGTCCCTGCCCGATTTTTGCAATATCTGTACGGTAACCGAAACGAGCAGCCCCACCCCTGCTATTTTTAAAAGCAGCGCTATATCCATCTTTTGCCTTTCAAATCAAAATCACAGCGGCAGCAAGACCCGCCATCGAGCTTACCGAATAGATCACCTTACGTTCACGTAACAGTGAATCCCGTTCCCGTTCGACACACTCTTTGAGTTTTGCGGCAAGTATACCCAACCTTGTTATCTCATCGTCCAGCGCCGATGCACCGAGTCCGTCGCCCACTGCAGCGCAAAGCTCTGCCGTGTCGTTTTCGACCGAAAGCAATTTCATCGCTTCATTCCATCTGCACTCATAGCTAACGGAACGACTTTCACGAAGCTTTGGCAAAAATCCGCTCTTTTCAAGTCTTTGATCAGAAAACAGATCGATAAGTTCGTCCAGCGGTCGTCTGGTATGGGCTATTTCAGTTGCAAGATATGCAGTTAATCTCGTAATACCGCAAAGCTCATGCAGCGCTTTTTCTTTCCGCGATACTATTACTGCACCGGCAGACGTACCTGCGCCGATGACGAGTACCGCACCCACAAGTCCGGTCAGCATTTTTTCAACTCCGTCATACCGTACTCGTAATTCTGTCCTATAACGCATGCGATCTCAAAAACACCCGCATCGACAAGTTCTCTGGCAAAGGGTCGCCGCATTGCATTTTCCACGCTGTCAGCGTGCAGCGAGGCGATCAACGCCACACCTGCACTCTGTGCTTGCAGCACCGCCGAGCTCTCCGTGTGCGAGAGCTCATCACACACGATCACCTGAGGCGCCATCGTGCGCGTCAGCATCTCTATTGCCAGTGGCTTAGGACAACCGGATAATACATCCACACCGAGCACATTGCCCATAACGAGCTCGCCGCGCTCGTCCGCAACGGCTACACGCACACCGCGTCCGCCGAGAAGTGCCGCCGCGCTTGAAAGCAACGTGGTTTTGCCGAACATCGGCGGTGAAATAACAAGCGTGCCGCGCGGTCCCCCGGCACCGTAAAAGGCTACGAGCTTTGCCGCGTACGTCGGGACCGTGCGGCGCAGCCTGATATTGACAGAACTTATTGTGACAAGCGTTTTGATCTTTCCTCCCTCGCACACAGCCTCTCCGCATACTCCCACGCGGGATCCGTCTTCAAGGGTGATGTACCCGGAGCGAAGACTTTCCTCAGCGCTGTATCGTGAGAACCCGCACATCCGTTCTACGGCGTAATCAATATCGGACTGTGCACAGGTTGCCTCCAACGCCACTGTCCTGCCGCGAAATGTCACACACGCGCGTTGTCCGCTGCGCAACCGCACCTCCGTGACTTGAGCCAGCACGGATTCGTCGAGTGATACCATCGCGCGCATGATATGGGAGGGCAGGTATTTAAAAAGTCCGTGCGGAGTATTCATGAGCGTTCTCCCTTTCTCCCTTCATACTATTTATGTTTGACCGGAAATATGACAACCCGATCCGGAGGTCAAAAAAATCCAGAGCGGTACGAAGCGCTATCGCACCGTACCGCCATTTTTTAAAATTTTCCGTTACAAATAACGATAAAACAAAAAACGAGACGACCGCCAAATCCTGACGGTCGTCCCGCTATACCAATGAAAAAAGCTTTTACCAGCGCTTGGCGCTGTTCGTTCCCTGCGATTGTATTATAGCTTTTTTATAACCGGATTTCCATTTACTTTCTGTAAACAAAGTGTAAATAATTTATGAACGCCGGCGTGCACGAAGCACAACACAATCGTGCGCCTTCAGTGTAGGCGTATAGCTTGCCCTGAAGATGCCGATATCACGTCCTTCTATCACATCGTAAAGCGATATCTCATCACTTGTGCCCCAGCCGCATTCTTCCCACGCAAGCGGGATCTGCATCTCGCTGTCCGAACGATTGAATACACCGAATGCCATGCTGCCGTCTGCCAGAGGTTTCGCAAGCGCGGTGATATAATCGCCTGATGAATACAAACGGTAAGCCGGAATTCCGGCATCATCCTGATCTATCGCGATCAAGTCTCGGTTTTTGAGAAGCGCGGCTATCTCAGGGGTAGTCTTTCTGACGTCATGCCCCATAAGCAGCGGAGCGGAAAGCATGCACCAAAGCGCAAAATGTGTTTTGTATTCTTCATGGCTGCAGCCATGAGCGCCGTTCATATCGCCTACCCAGCCCTTGCCGTTCATGCCTGCAATGAGCATATCGGGATCGTTCCATCCGCACGGTCCGGAAAACCGTCCTATCGGGATCGATCCGAAACCTACACGCTCTATCGACTCCCAATTATCGAATATATCACCTGCTATACGCCACATATGCGCACCGCAGGTCCTCATCCACTCCCAAACGCCGGGGGTGCTCCAACACGCAGAGAAAATAATATCTCTGCCGGTTTCACGAAGCGCCTGTCCCATGCGTCTGTACATAGTTTTCTCGCAGACGCCCGGCGCAACATAACAGAAATCATACTTCAGCAGATCAACGCCCCAGCTTGCAAAAAGCTGTGCGTCCTGCCGCTCGTGCCCGTACGAGCCGGCGCGCCCCGCGCAGGTTCGCGTACCACCGTCCGCATAGATACCGAATTTCAGTCCCCGCTCGTGCAGATAATCTCCGAGCGCCTTCATCCCGCTTGGGAAGAGCTGCGGATCTGCTACAAGGTTACCGTCGGCATCGCGATCTCTCAGCATCCAGCAATCGTCAAGTGAAACGATATCATAACCTGCGTCACGATATCCGTCGCTGACGATCCTGTCGGCCATCTCGTGTATCAGCTTTTCATTGATATTCCAGCAAAAAGTATTCCAGGTGTTCCAGCCCATGGGGGGTTTAAGTGCTATAACCGACATGATCTATCTGTAATCCTTTCCAAAATCTGCACCCAACCGCAGCATATGGTTTCTGACACGGGCACCGTCGATATCGCGCGGTGTCACGCCTTCATTGACCGCAAAAGCAGCTCCGATTCCTGCTGCCTCACCTAAGGCACGCACGGAATGCATGACTCTCAAAGAGCTTTCAGCCAAAAAATCCGCACCTATGCAGCGCCCTGCGACCATCAGATTTTCAAAGCCCTTTACAAGAGTGGTTCGATACGGGATCTCATAATAAGGTCTTCCATCGTCAACAGCTTGTATCTTATTCCCGAACTGCAGGGTCTTACCGTGGATATCTACCGGATAATTGGAGATACATACGGCATCCTCAAACTTTGCCTTTGCAAGCATTTCCTCTCCGCTCAGGACGTAATCCGCGACGATATTACGACTCTCGCGTATTCCGACCATTCCTGATATCTCTGCAAGGTATGCGGTTTCAAAGCCCTCAAAATACTTTTTGTAAAATGCCATCTGACGCAATATTGCGGTTTTTCCCTGAACCTGTATGGAACTGAGACCCTCAGCATCGGTAGCGTCCTTCAGGTCAAAAAACTCAGGGTTATTGAAGGCTATCGCGCCTGGTCTACCGGGAACGGTAAAGGACTGCCAGTATACCTTATCATCAGGTACAAGATCTCCGTTTTCGATCGCCTTATCGAATATGTGCGTAAATGCCCATTTTCCGTTGCTCGTTACTGCGGCATAATG
>URSI01000144.1 GCA_900550505.1 uncultured Eubacteriales bacterium | reverse complement strand
TTGATGAGCTGGTAATGAATCTGGATGCCGCGGGGCTTGATCCAAAGGCGGCTGCTTATTACCTTTCTTTGCAAAAAGCCGGGAAGGTGAGTGAACAATTGGCACTGCTGTCCGCAAAGCGTGAAAGCATTCTGGAAAACATACACAAAGAAGAAAAACAAATATGTTGTCTTGATTACCTTGTCTATTTGATGGGGAAAGACGGCACAAATAAATAGTCTTTGGCGACGAATCACGGCGGAGGTGTACAAATGAAGATCATTCGTGACCAGAATTTTGACCAGGAGCGGGCGATGTACGGGTCCGGAAGTGTCAGGGCGGTAAACTGCTCTTTCGACGGTCCTGCCGACGGCGAAAGCGCTTTTAAAGAGAGTACGGATATTGAAGCCGACGGCTGTTTTTTCAATCTTCGTTATCCGTTTTGGCACGACCGCGGACTTGTGATACGTGACAGTGAGATGACGCAGCTGTGCCGCGCGGCGATTTGGTATTCAAATGATGTGGAGATAACAGATTCCAAGCTGTATGGTATAAAGGCGTTGAGGGAATGCAGCAGGGTGACGGTACGCGGCTGTGATATCGTGTCTCCGGAATTCGGATGGTCGGTGAACGGGATGGTCATGGATCACTGTACCGTGCAAAGCGAATATTTCATGATGCGTGCAAGCAACCTGCATTTTAGCGATGTGGACTTTAAGGGCAAATATTCTTTTCAGTACATTGAGAACGCGGTGTTTGAGAGATGCACCTTTGATACGAAAGACGCTTTCTGGCACGCGAAGAATGTAACGGTGCGAAATTGCAGAGTCAGGGGCGAATATCTTGCATGGTATTGCGAAAACGTGACGTTTGAAAACTGTACCGTTACAGGCACACAGCCCCTTTGCTACTGCAAGGGGCTTCGCATGAAGGGCTGCAGGATGGAAAATGCCGACCTTGCTTTTGAAAAGAGCGATGTGGTCGCCGACATCCTTTCTCCTGTGACGAGCATAAAGAATCCGTATTCCGGCAAAATAACCGTTCCGGAGACGCAGCTTATCGTTGATGATAAAAATGCAAAATGCGAGGTCGTTTGTGTTAAAAACAAAGATGAGGCAAATGAGTGAAAGGTAAGGCACCGATGAAAAAAACATTGTGTATATTGACGGCGGCGCTGCTGATGTGTCTGACGGCGTGCTCCGATTCGACGAACGATAATTTTCCTGCACAGACGGGTTCCGGCTCCGGAAATACGTCGACCGGGAGCGGCGCCCATACGGTTCCGGATCCCGACGGGACGGAGGAAGGCGACAAGATGGAACAAAATGTGTTTTATATCAAGGCGGGCGACGCGGTGTTCACTGCCGATTTTGCGGATAGTTCGAGCGCAGAAGCGATGAAGGCGCTGCTGTCGGAGGGTGAGCTGGTCATTGAGATGAGCGATTACGGGAATTTTGAAAAGGTTGGAAGTTTAGGGCAAAGCCTTCCGCGGAACGACCGTCCGATAACTACCGCACCCGGGGACGTGATACTTTATCAGGGCAGCAGTATCACCGTTTACTATGACACGAATTCGTGGAACTTCACGCTGCTCGGGAAAATACGCAACGCGACAAAGGAAAGGCTTTTGGCGGCTTTCGGCACCGGGGATGTGACAATGACATTTTCTCTGGATCGTCCGGGCAAATAATGACAGGGGTGATTCATATGATAAAACAAACGGCGGGAAGGAGCGCGTTAGGGGATCTTGCGCCTAAATTTGCGCAGCTCAATGATGACGTATTGTTCGGCGAGGTGTGGTCGAGAGAAGATAAGCTGTCTTTGCGTGACAGGTCGATGATCACGGTCATAGCACTTATGGCGGGCGGAACGGTTGACGGCTCGTTGAAATATCATATCCAAAATGCAAAAAACCATGGGGTCACAAGGAGTGAAATGGCGGAGATGGTCACTCACGCGGCATTTTATACGGGGTGGCCGCGTGCGTGGGCGGTTTTTCCCATGGTCAGGGAAGTTTATGCGCAGGAGTGCTCGTCCGCAGCCGAGCCGTTGTTCGGCTTGGGAGAGCCGAATAAGGCATATGCGCGGTATTTCAGCGGGAACAGCTACCTGAAGCCGCTGAGCACCGGGGGAGTGGGAGTATATAATGTGACCTTTGAGCCGAAATGCCGCAACAATTGGCACATCCACCACGGCGGCGGTCAGATCCTGCTTTGCACCGACGGAGAAGGCAGGTATCAGGAATGGGGACAGGACGTAAGAAAGCTGTGTCCGGGCGATGTGGTGTACATCGCGCCGGGCATCAGGCACTGGCACGGTGCCTCCGAGGACGAATGGTTCTCTCATGTCGCGCTGGAGGTACCGGCTGACGGCTCCTTTACAGAATGGCTTGAGCCGTCCGACGACGTACGGACGTACGGTAGAGCACACGGGTGACCTTCATTTGCCGCTTTTTGCGGCATGGAATTAACGACTTTATGTATTTTTCTTTTTTGCGTCGGTCGTGCTCCGTGAGGTCATTCGCAAGTCGCTTATATATTTTTGCAACCGCACCCGAAAGTGCGTACCACACCCGAAAGTGCGTACCGCACCTGAAAGTAAGAACCGCACCCGATGGCGTTCGCCTTCGGGTGCGGCTGATTTACAGCGGCAAAAAGCCGGAATCCTCATACGGCAGGACGGGAGTCCTGAATACTTCAGAGCATGGATCGTCTGAAGCCGGAAACTCCGGGAATTCAAGAAAGATATCCGACAAGCAAAAGAAATCTGCTGATCCTTATTTGCGTGGATTAAGATCGTGCGCTGAAGCTTTATTTCAGCACGGGTCTTGATGAATCACTCAGATCCCAGATGGTTTCGTCAAATCCGTGACCTTCGGGAAGCTCCTCACAGCCCAGGCAGTTTTTCTGACGGAAGCCCTCGTCCTTAGGCTTATACAACTCCGTTGAAATTTTCCTTTCGCTTGAGACTTCGTCTATCTGTTCCACGTAACCGAAAACATTTTCAAGTTCGTATCCGACTTCTGACGGAGCGTTCGGAGGATAAGCGGACGCTTCGCCCATTACAACATACGCGGTATATGCCGGATAGAAGTGGAAAACGTCATATATCTTATCGACCGTTACTTTGGAGAAAACATTCAGTATCGAAAACGGTTTGTCGGAGCATTGTGTCGCTCCGAAGGCACCGAAAGAATTTTCCCTCAGATAGCATTCTTCGTCATTGATGCTCACGTATAAGTAGGCGCAGCAGTTTTCAACGCTGCAGCTGCTGTCCGTATGCAAATATCCTGAAATGCCTCCTACGGCATTGTTTCTTGCATCGCCGTTTTCTATGGATATTTTCACGTCGGCCTGGAGCTGTTTGAATATGCTGTTTGATTGCCCGGCTGAATAAGAAGCTCCGACTACTCCTCCAAGCTTCATAACATCGGCGATATTTTCCTGGTCGAAATCGGTGGATATCATGGCGTCGGATATCCTGATGTTTGAAATGACGGTTTCGGTGTCGGAATAACATGCTCCGCAAAGCACACCTGCGGATATGTCAAATATGTCGGTCAATCCGCTCATTTCGATCCGTGCGCCGCTTATATTGAGATTTTGAACGGTGGCATCCGTACAGGTCCCGAACAACCCTGAAACGTATGCATTTACTACGATGTCATTAGGATACGGTTTGCGGTATGAGATGCCGGCGGTTA
>URSI01000143.1 GCA_900550505.1 uncultured Eubacteriales bacterium | reverse complement strand
GCCGTCCATCTGAGCAGCACCGGTGATCATGTTCTTGACGTAGTCGGCATGGCCGGGGCAGTCAACATGAGCATAGTGGCGCTTGTCGGTGGAATATTCAACGTGACGGGTGTTGATTGTTATACCTCTTGCCTTTTCTTCGGGCGCATTGTCGATCTGGTCGTATGCGAGAAACTCAATGCTGCTGTCCTTGAGCGCAAGAGTCTTCGTGATGGCGGCGGTAAGAGTAGTCTTGCCGTGGTCAACGTGTCCTATTGTTCCTATATTGACATGCGGCTTGCTACGCTCGAATTTCTGTTTTGCCATTTGAGTGTTTCCTCCTGAATGTCTTTGTTTTTTCCTTTTTGTGTATAGGTTAATTATACATGATTCTGCTTATAAGTCAAGCATTTTTTTAAGCTTTGTGCACTGTTTGCAACTATTTTAGTTACTCTCGCGCTTGCTCACTATAGTTTCCATGATAGAACGCGGCACTTCTGCGTAGTGACTTGGCTCCATGCTGTATGTCGCCCTGCCCTGTGTCTTCGAACGCAGGTCGGTCGCATATCCGAACATCTCGGCAAGCGGGACGTTCGCCGTGATCTGCTGTCCTGAGCCGACCATTTCCATCCCCGCTACGGTACCGCGACGCGAACTGATGTCGCCTATCACGTCGCCCATGTACTCATCAGGTGTAGTTATGACTACCTTCATGATAGGCTCCGTGAGTACGGGAGAAGCTTTACGCATCGCCTGCTTAAACGCCATCGATCCTGCGATCTTGAAGGCCATCTCCGAAGAGTCGACCTCATGGTATGAACCGTCAAACAGTGTGACTTTCACGTCCACCACGTTATATCCGGCAAGAACGCCCGACTGCATTGCACCCCGTATGCCTTCGTCTACCGCAGGTATATATTCCTTCGGTATCACGCCACCGGTGATATTGTTGATAAACTCATATCCTTTTCCGGGCTCATTGGGTTCTATAGTGATCTTGACGTGACCATACTGTCCTTTACCGCCCGACTGCCTTGCATACTTGCAATCCTCCGAAACGGTGTCACGGATAGTTTCCTTATAGGATACCTGTGGTTTGCCGACATTCGCCTCGACTTTGAATTCCCGCAACAGTCTGTCCACGATGATTTCAAGGTGCAATTCACCCATACCGGCTATGATCGTCTGTCCGGTTTCCTCATCGGTATACGCCTTAAATGTCGGGTCTTCTTCTGCAAGCTTGGCAAGCGCCATGCTCATCTTTTCCTGACCGGCCTTTGTCTTTGGCTCTATCGCAACTCTTATAACGGGTTCCGGGAACACCATCGACTCAAGGTGTATGGGATGTTCCTCGTCACACAGCGTATCACCCGTCGTGGTATTCTTTACTCCGATGACGGCCGCTATCTCTCCGGCGCAGATCTCCTCAACGTCTTCACGCTCATTAGCGTGCATCCGCAGAATCCTACCTATACGCTCGCGCTTGCCTTTATTGCTGTTGTATGTGGCGCTGCCCGCACTGAGCTTTCCGGAATACACGCGTACAAAACAAAGTCTGCCCACGTACGGGTCGGTCATTATCTTGAACGCCAAAGCCGAAAACGGCGCATCCTCACTCGTTTCCCGCTCTTCTTCTTCGCCCGTGTCGGGGTTGATGCCCTTCACATGCGGTACGTCAAGCGGTGAAGGCATGTAATCGATAACTGCGTCGAGCAGTTTCTGCACGCCCTTGTTCTTATATGATGTACCGCACAACACCGGCACTACTTCGTTTGCCAGCGTCTTTATGCGTATACACCTCTTGATCTCTTCCTCACTGATCTCGCTGCCCTCAAGATACTTCTCCATAACAGAATCATCAGCGTCCGCTACGGCATCCATCAGGTTTGCCCTGTATTCCTCGGCAAGCGAAGCCATCTCTTCGGGGATATCGCACTCCGTGATCTTTACGCCAAGATCATCCTCGTATATATATCCCTTCATTTTAATCAGGTCGATAATTCCACGGAAAGTTTCTTCCTTCCCGATAGGGAGCTGGATCGGCACGGCGTTAGCGGAGAGCCTGTCATGCATCATACGGACGACACGATAAAAGTCGGCACCCGTTATGTCCATTTTGTTCACATATGCCATACGCGGCACATGATACTTGTCAGCCTGTCTCCACACGGTCTCAGACTGCGGCTCCACTCCGCCCTTCGCACAGAACACCGTCACGGAGCCATCAAGTACGCGCAGCGAACGTTCCACCTCGACCGTAAAATCCACGTGTCCGGGCGTATCGATTATATTGATCCGGTTATCTTTCCAAAAGCAAGTCGTAGCGGCTGAGGTTATCGTGATCCCGCGCTCCTGTTCCTGCTCCATCCAGTCCATGGTCGCAGCGCCCTCGTGAACCTCGCCCAGCTTATGCGTCTTGCCGGTATAAAACAATATGCGTTCCGTCGTCGTGGTCTTGCCGGCGTCGATGTGAGCCATGATCCCGATATTACGGACCCGCTCAAGTGGGTATTTGTTGTGCATATTATGCAGTCGTTCCGCAGGCTACAGCCCGCGCCTTTCCATGATCGTGATTTTTTGTGTAAATTACCACCTGTAATGTGCAAAAGCCTTGTTTGCCTCTGCCATACGGTGCGTATCGTCTTTCTTCTTCACCGCGCCGCCCAAATTGTTCGTCGCATCGATTATCTCTGCGGCAAGCCGGGCTGACATGGTTTTTTCGCCTCTGGTACGTGAATAGGTCACCAGCCAGCGAAGTCCAAGAGTCTGACGTCTTTCCGGCCTTACCTCCATAGGCACCTGGTAGTTGGAACCACCGCGGCGTACTGCCTTTACTTCGAGGTTAGGCATGATGTTCTCAAGAGCCGTCTGGAACTGCTCGAGCGGATCCTTGCCAGTTTTCGCCTCTACCTCTGCGAAAGCGTCATACACGATACGCTGAGCTACACCTTTTTTGCCGTCATACATGATATTGTTTATCAGCTTTGTGACCAGCTTCGAATTGTAAAGCGGATCCGGCAGAACTTCTCTCTTGAAACCGTGTTCTCTTCTCGGCACTGTACTTCCCTCCTTCATAAATGATGAATTCACAGGTACTCGAAAAATTTTTCCCGTTAATGCCCAAATAATTTATATTATTCAGCAAAAACCAAAACTTTCAAGTTATTTCCCGGCCTTCGGGACCTTCGCTCCGTACTTGGAACGAGCCTGGTTGCGCTTTGCCACACCCTGAGTGTCAAGCGTGCCGCGTATGATATGATAACGCACGCCCGGCAGGTCCTTAACTCTTCCGCCTCTTATGAGAACGACCGAGTGCTCCTGCAGATTATGTCCGATACCCGGAATGTAGCAGGTGACCTCCATACCGTTGGTGAGTCTCACCCTGGCAATCTTCCGCTGCGCAGAGTTCGGCTTCTTGGGAGTAGCGATCGCAACTCTGGTGCACACGCCGCGTTTTTGAGGAGAATGTACTACTGTCACTTCTTTCTTGATGGTATTTATACCCTTCTGAAGCGCAGGAGACTTAGACTTATAGCTCGCCTGCTCGCGTCCGTGTCTGACCAACTGATTAAATGTAGGCATTTTTTTCCTCCTTTCCTATTTACTGCCGCCGTCCGTAGATCCCGTGACTCAAAGTATCGCCCGACATCATCCGACCCGGCAAACTCAAACGAATTAATTATATCGCACCGCATCCGTCAAGTCAAGTTTATTTTCTTTTT
>URSI01000142.1 GCA_900550505.1 uncultured Eubacteriales bacterium | reverse complement strand
TAAATAGAATCATTCGAGTTCTATCCATCCTTTTGACTTTGCTTTCACTACCATATCAATAGCATTCTTTGCACAGAACTTTTGAATCAGCCTCTTACGAAATGTCTCAACAGTATTCTCCGAGATTTTTAATTCGGCAGCCACTTCGTGCGTATTACATCCCCTCGCGACAGCTTTCAGTACATCGAGCTCTCGCTTTGTAGGGATATCTTTCGAGTGAATTTGTACAGGACTGAGACTTAGCTTTTGACGAATAGATTGAAACCGCGGACAAGTATAGGGATTTCCTTCAAGCACGCTTTTCACGGCATTTTCAAACTCTACCGCTTCGGATGATTTAAGGATCACAGCATTCACTTTCTGGCGAATCAAACGATTGATAATCCAGATTTCCTCATGCATAGTACTAATAATAATACGCGCACTCTCGTTAATCTCACGAATCATATCAACCAGATCGAATCCTGATATATCAGGAAGATTCACATCCAACACATAGATGTCATAATCCCGCTCTCCAATCAGCTCGGCAGCTTTTGCCCCCGAAGTCACCGCATCGGCAACTCTGACATCAGGGACCGACTCCAGCATACGCCGCATTCCTTCAAGAACCAGTGCATGATCGTCAACTAATAGTATTTCTGCCTTCGCTTCCATGTAGCCTTTGTCTGTATTTATGGTTTGCTTCTTTTTGCTCTGTACAAATATAAATAAAAAGCATTACATAAGAAACAAAAAGAATCAATTATTTCAATTATTACGGGCAAAAAGAAAGCCGGATTCTTCATCATCCGGCTCTTATATTCATATATCAATTAAATTCGACACAAAATTTACTTCTGTCTGATATAAATATTAATGGGAGTTCCACTCAAATCCCACTTTTCACGCATCTTGTTTTCCAGGAACCTTCTATAAGGCTCTTTCACATACTGCGGCAGATTGGCGAAAAAGACAAACGAAGGTACTTGCGTATTAGGCAACTGAGTGACATATTTAATTTTGATGTATTTTCCCTTAGTTGCAGGAGGCGGATAAGCCTCGATCAACGGAAGCATCTCTTCATTCAAGCGGGCTGTAGGGATTTTAATCATTCGATTCTCATAAACCTTGCGTGCTTCTTCAAGCACTTTGAGGATTCTCTGCTTTGTCAATGCCGACGCAAATACTATAGGAAAATCAACAAAAGGAGCAAAACGTGAACGAATGGCTTCTTCGAAAGTCTTCATGACTTTATCAGTCTTGTTTTCTACAAGATCCCATTTGTTGACGACTATGATCGATGCCTTGCCGGCGTTGTGGGCTATCCCGGCTATACGTTCATCCTGCGCCGTCACTCCCTCGACGGCATCTATCATGATGAGGCATACGTCGCTTCTCTCAACGGCGGCCTTTGCCCTGAGAACGCTGTAATGCTCTATCTTGTTGTCTATCCGCGCGCCCCTGCGTATCCCCGCGGTGTCAATGAATACGAAACGTCCGTTTTCGTTGACTATCTCGGTGTCCACGGCGTCTCGCGTGGTGCCCGGCATATCGGACACGATCGACCGTTCATATCCCGCCAGGCGGTTTAGCATCGAGCTTTTGCCTGCGTTCGGCTTTCCTATCAGTGCGACCTTTATTGCGTCTTCATCCTCCTGAGACGGCTCGGACTGAGGAAACATGCTGACGGCAAGGTCGAGCACCTCTCCGCTGCCGGTGCCGTGAAGCGCAGATATCGGGTACGGGTCGCCCAAGCCGAGCGAATAAAACTCGTAAAGCTCAGGAGGCGGCGCGCCGACCGTGTCTACTTTGTTGACGGCAAGTATCACCGGCTTGCCCGAACGCGACAGCATTTTTGCTATCTCTTCGTCCTGCGCCGTGACGCCGCAATGAAGGTCGGTCACAAAAACCGTGACGTCTGCCTGCGCTATGGCAAGCTGCGCCTGATCGCGCATGCTCCGCAAAAGCTCGCTGTCCGTCCGCGGCTCAATGCCGCCGGTATCCACAACGAGAAAATCGGTGCCGTTCCACTGTGCGTCCGAATAAATCCTGTCGCGGGTGACACCGGGGGTGTCCTCTACTATCGCAAGGCGCTTGCCCGTCAGCTTGTTGAAAAGGGTGCTTTTGCCCACGTTCGGGCGCCCGACAATCGCAAGTACCGGTTTTTTCATATATGGTGTCCTGCCTTTCCGCCGTGTGCGCGAAGATCTTCCGGGACCAATGCCCGAAGCAGCTCCGCTCCGTCCGCCCCGACCGTTATCACCGGTACCCCGAGCCGTTGTGAGAGCCATTCAGGCGTGGTGCCGTCGAGAAAAAGATCGCCCTGTGCGCGCAGCATCGTACGCGATATCAGCAGCGCCTCGCCGAGCGGCTTTCCCTCAAGCTGCGAAGCAATGTCGCCGCCGGTCAGCAGCCCCGACACCGTGACGGTGCTGCCAAAAAATTCATTTTCTATCCTGTAAACATTGACGCTCAGCCCGGGCAGCTCACGCTCCGCCAGACCGCAAAGCGAGGATATGTGTTCAAACGCGGCGGCACCCGTAGCTATCGAAAGACATCGCCGCACGCCGCCGTCCGAACGGACGCCTCGCCGGAAAATACCGCGGCGCCGCGATCTCAGCTTCGCAAGCGCCTGTTCAAATTCGGTGCGGTGTGAGGTGAGCAGTCCCACGCCGTTGTCAAGCTGCATATACCCTTCGTATTCGTCCTCGCCGGGGAGCGGTTCGCCCGCGCCGAGATAGAATTCGTCTGCGGCAAAAAACAGTCTGTGCCCCGTGGCTGCAAAATGTCTTGTGGCGTGGTTCCGCACGATATCGAGCGTTTCTTTACATGACCCGGCATCAAAAGGCTCCAGTTCACACAGCCCTTCACGGTGCTTTGTCAGCCCGGAAGGGACTACGGCAACGCTCTGGAGCGCCGGAAAAAGCGCTGTCAGATCTGTCAGCGTTTTTTCAAGCCTTTCGCCGTCATTCCAGCCGCGGCACAGAACTATCTGCGCGTTCACGGCTATTCCCGCGTCGCAAAGTCTTTGCAGCAGCGGCATTATCTCGCCCGCGCGCTTGTTTCTGAGCATTTTCACCCGCAGCTCCGCGTCGGTCGTGTGGACGGACACGTTTATGGGAGATATGTGCATATCGACGATCCTGTCGAGCTCGCGTGCGGTCAGATTGGTCAGCGTTATGTAGTTGCCCTGAAGGAATGACAACCGTTCGTCGTCATCCTTGAAGTATATGCTATCGCGCATGCCGGGCGGGTTCTGGTCAATAAAGCAAAAGATACAGCCGTTGGCGCATCTCCGTTTCCCGTCCATCAGGTATGTTTCAAATTCAAGCCCGAGATCCTCGTATTCGTCTTTTTCAAGCGAGACGGAAAGCTTTTGGCCGCTGCGCAGCAGTTCTATGATAAGAGTGCGTTCCGTCGTATAGAACCGATAGTCGAGCACGTCCTCGATCTCGTGAGCGTTCACGGAGACGATCATGTCGCCTTCAAGTATGCCGCAGCGCACGGCAAGCGAATCCTTTGCTACGCTCTTTACCGTTACCAACGCAATCGCCCCCCTTTACGAGCATAAGTATACCACGCCGTGCCGCAAAAATCAAGCGCAATTACGGTTCAACCAAAAAAAGTAAGTTGTCATGTCGAAAAAATACTTGACACGGCTCATCGTTTATTGTATCATACTGTCGACACACCGGGTCTTTCAGGAAACATCCTGACATATGCGGGCTTCGGTCGTTTTGTGTCA
>URSI01000141.1 GCA_900550505.1 uncultured Eubacteriales bacterium | reverse complement strand
GCCGCTAAACTTTCTCTTGCTTTCCCTAATCCATTACGATAATTGGAGTAGAACCTTTTGAATTCCTGCCATTGACAAAATACCATAGTAGTGATAGTATTAGCAATGAGCATACACTGTGTGTGTATCTATGTCGTTTAGAATCAAAGGAGCCTGACGGATGACGGACAATTTTCCGAGAAGTGCCCAGTTTATCGATACATATTTCCCCAACATTGACGGTGTCGTTCGCACCGTGCACAACTACGCCAAGGCTATGAACAAGCTTTCATATTCATGTGTTGTAGCACCCGTGCAGAATGAAAATGACGACTCCTCACTCGGATATGATGTCTTTCGTCTGCCGAGCCTTCCGCTTCCGATACAGGAATACAGGCTTTCACTGCCTTCGATCTCAAGAACCGCCGTTGAAAAGATCGCGGATCGCAAGCTTGAAATATTTCACACCCATTCCCCGTTTACCATCGGTCGTTACGGTCTGAAACTTGCGAGAAAGTTGCGTGTGCCGATTGTTACGACATTTCATTCGAAATACTATGATGACGTCAAGAGGCTCACGAGGTCTTCGTTTATTGCCGAGGAAGCTGTAAAGCTGATAGTAGAATACTATCAGAAGGTGGACTCGGTATGGACGGTAAGCCGCGGAACTGCTTCGACACTGCGTGACTATGGTTTTACCGGAGATATCTATGTCATCGACAACGGATGTGAATATACTTTTCCCGATAACGCAGACACGATAAGTGCCCGTGCGGCGGAAAAATGGAAATTGCGGAAAGATGTCCCTGTATTGCTGTTTGTCGGCCATCAGATATGGCAGAAAAACCTTAAACTGCTGCTTGACACTCTCGTTATACTGAAGCAAAGATACTTTGCGTTTCAGGCAGTGATCGTAGGAGACGGGTATGCTGCGTCACAAATACAATCCTATGCAGAGTCGGTCGGAGTCAAAGATGACGTCATATTCACGGGGCTTATAACCAATCGTGAAGAGTTGCAGGGACTTTATCTGATGAGTGATTTGTTTTTCTTTCCCTCCGTGTATGACAATTCTCCTCTCGTAGTTCGTGAAGCTGCTTCCATGGCTTTACCTTCTCTACTGGTAAGTGGTTCGAACGCCGCCGATGTCATAACGGATTCGGTCAATGGATTCACTGCCGACGAAACCCCCGAGGCAATGGCAAAAAAGATCGAATACATATTTGCACATCCGGGGCTTTTGGAAAATGCAGGTAAAAACGCATGCGAATTATGCGTTTCTTGGGAAGAAACGGTGCTCAAAGCCGGCGAAAAATACCGGGAAATAATTAATTTTTATTCTAAAAAAGAAATGTGACCTGAGCACAGACAAAACAAAAACACTGTCGTAAAATGTATGTAAAATGAATAAGGAGTAGATATCATGGAAATGAAATTTTACATCTGCCGCCATTGCGGCAATATTATTGCGTTTGCTCACAGCTCCGGCGTTCCGGTAATGTGCTGCGGAGAAAAAATGCAGTTGATCGAGGCGAATACCGTCGATGCTTCCGCAGAGAAGCATGTGCCCGTAGTCACAGTGGACGGCAACAAAGTCGTCGTACACATCGGATCTGCCGACCATCCGATGGAAGCGGATCATTACATCACTTGGGTGGCACTGCAGACAAAGGGCGGAAATCAGCGCAAGTCACTCACCCCGGGTCAAAAACCTGAGGTGTGCTTCTCTCTTTGTGACGGGGATACAGTAGAAGCAGTGTATGCATACTGCAACAAGCACGGTCTCTGGAAAGCTTGATCATGATTTACATAACTGCCCCGGCGTACGTCACGAAAGTGACGCCACCGGGGCGGTTTTCTTATGTTTCGTCAAACAATGACATAGCACACATGTATTGAGCTGTATTTGTCGGTGCTCAGGGCGAAAATACACGCCAACATCACAAAACACGCACATAAAATTCCCTATTTAATGTTAAACTAACAGTGTTAGGAGGCGGTTGAAGTGGCGGAAAAGGACGAGATATTTCGTATATCAAGTTTGGTTGAATCGCTCCTGCGTCGCGCCGGGGAACAGCTTGTATGTCGCGGCGAAGATCTTGTTCTGGCGCTTATCGAGCGTTCCGGCGGCGCCTGTACCCCGGGCGAGCTTTCAAAGCTGGCATGTGTCAGCACGGCACGGATAGCAGCCGTGCTGAATTCGTTATCTCGTAAAGGACTCGTTACACGCTGTACCGAGCACGGGTCGGGGCGCAGAACCATTGTAAGTCTGACTTCGTATGGCAGACAATACGCCGAAGCCATTTGCCGTCAAGCTGAAGAAGTGTTAGGTGCATTTATTGACTATCTCGGTGATGATGACACTACGGAACTTGTGCGGCTGCTCACCAAAGCCGAAGAATTTCTAAAAAAAGACACGGGAGCTTTATCAAATGCTTGAGCTGAAAAACGTAGTTAAAAATTACAGCGTTGGCGAAATGAATGTCGAGGCGTTGAAAGAGGTGACGCTTTGTTTTCGCGACTGTGAATTTGTCTCGGTCCTCGGTCCTTCCGGATGCGGAAAAACAACGCTCCTCAACATCATAGGCGGACTGGACAGATATACGACAGGCGACCTGATCATCAACGGTGTTTCAACGAAAACATACAGAAGTTCAGACTGGGATGTATATCGCAATCATTCCGTCGGCTTTGTATTTCAGACTTACAATCTGATACCGCATCAAACCGTTCTCGCGAATGTAGAACTTGCGCTGACTCTCTCCGGAGTTTCAAAAAAAGAACGCCGGCGTCGTGCCGTTGAAGCGTTACAAAAAGTGGGGCTTGGCGACCAGCTCAGAAAGAAGCCCAACCAAATGTCGGGCGGACAAATGCAAAGAGTGGCAATAGCCCGTGCTTTGGTCAATAATCCTGATATCCTGCTCGCAGATGAGCCCACCGGTGCGCTCGATTCCGAAACGAGCGTGGCGGTCATGAAGATATTAAAGGAAGTAGCTTCTGACCGCCTGGTTATCATGGTAACACATAATGCGGAACTTGCGGAGGAATATTCTACTCGTATTGTAAAGCTCTTGGACGGTACTGTTGTCAGTGATAGTGCGCCGTATGTTGGCACGGAAACCGAAACTGCGACCAACAATGCCGCCGTACCGAGCGACGGAACGTCAAAAAATCATGAGACAAAAAAGTCACACGGCAAACGTTCAATGTCATTTTTTACGGCGCTTTCGCTTTCATTCAACAACCTGATGACCAAGCGCACACGAACTTTGCTCACCTCATTTGCAGGTTCGATAGGGATAATCGGAATCGCATTGATACTTGCGATGCGTACCGGGATACAGGCTTTTATCGACAATGTTCAGCGTGAGACGCTTGCATCCTATCCCATAACCCTTATGCAGGAAGAAAATGACATAGCATCGATGCTCACAGCGCTGATGGGGGCTCAGACACCTTCCGGAGAAGGAGAAGTCCACGAGGATGACGCCGTATATTCCAGTCCCATGCTTTATAATATGTTCAATGCGATTTTTACCACTGAAAAGAAGCAGAACAACCTGTTAAAAGAATTAATTCCAGAGGATTTGCTGAAATTCGGCTTAATTCCTGAATTTATTGGCCGTGTACCAGTCATTGTAACGCTGGACGCACTGGACAAAGAAGCATTAATCCGTATTTTGACTGAGCCGAAAAACGCTCTGATTAAACAATATCAGCGTTTACTGAAAATGGACCAGGTTGAGTTGGAATTTACCGATGAATCGTTGG
>URSI01000140.1 GCA_900550505.1 uncultured Eubacteriales bacterium | reverse complement strand
GAAAAATTGTCTTTACTTGAGAGGAAAAAAGTGATATAGTAAGTAGTCGAACAAAGGAAATAGATACGGAGGTTCATAAATGGTACGAAAGAAAATTTCCATGGACGGTAATACAGCAGCCGCCCATGTGTCGTATGCCTTTACCGAGGTTGCGGCTATTTACCCCATAACTCCCTCAAGCGTGATGGCGGAGCTCACCGACAGCTGGTCTGCTACGGGACTTAAGAATATCTTCGGCGACAAAGTCCGCGTTATGGAGATGCAGTCCGAGGCGGGTGCCGCCGGTACGGTGCACGGTTCTCTTGCCGCAGGTGCTCTGACCACAACGTTCACGGCTTCACAGGGCCTGCTCCTCATGATCCCGAACATGTATAAAATCGCCGGTGAGTTGCTGCCCTGCGTGATCCATGTGTCGGCACGTTGTGTGGCTTCGCACGCTCTCAATATTTTTGGCGATCATTCCGATGTTTATGCGTGCCGTCAGACCGGTTTTGCAATGCTGGCGGAGACTAATCCCCAGGAGGTAATGGATCTCGGCGCGGTGGCTCATCTTTCGGCTATCAAGGGACGTGTGCCGGTTCTTAATTTCTTCGACGGTTTCAGAACTTCTCATGAGATACAGAAGATAGAGGTTTGGGATTATGCCGACCTTGACGAGATGGTAGATAAGGACGCGATAGCCGCGTTCCGTGCCCGTGCTCTTAACCCGGAGCATCCCGTGCTCAGAGGCAGTGCGGAGAACGGCGACATCTTCTTCCAGCACAGAGAGGTCTGCAACAAGTATTATGACGAGTTCCCGGCAGTCGTCGAGGAATATATGAACAAGGTGAACGAGAAGCTCGGCACCGATTATAAACTCTTCAACTATTACGGTGCTCCCGATGCGGAACGTGTCATCGTTGCCATGGGCTCCGTTTGCGATGTTGCCGAGGAAGTTATCGATTACCTCACGGCGGCAGGCGAAAAGGTCGGGCTTGTTAAGGTACGTCTGTATCGTCCTTTTGTGGCGGACAAGCTTATTGAGGCTATTCCGAAGACGGCAAAGAAGATAGCGGTGCTCGACCGCACGAAGGAACCCGGTTCGCTCGGAGAGCCGCTTTATCTTGATGTTGTCACTTCATTGGCGCAGGCAGGCTTCAAGGCTACGGTCGTGGGCGGACGCTACGGTCTCGGCTCCAAGGACACACCGCCTTCCAGCATCTTTGCAGTATACAAGAACCTTGAGAGCGATCAGCCGAAGAACAACTTTACGATCGGCATAGTCGACGATGTGACTTTCCGTTCGCTCGACGAGCAGCCCGCTCCCGATACCGCGCCCGCAGGCACCATCAGCTGCAAGTTCTGGGGCCTTGGCGGTGACGGTACCGTCGGTGCAAACAAGAACAGCATAAAGATCATCGGCGATCATACCGACAAGTATATCCAGGCGTACTTCCAGTATGACTCAAAGAAGACCGGTGGTGTGACTATCTCTCACCTCCGCTTCGGTGATAAGCCCATCAAGTCTTCCTATTATATAAGCAAAGCTGACTTTGTCGCTTGCCACAACCCGTCATATATGCTCAAGGGCTATAAGATAGTGCAGGACATCAAGCCGAACGGTGTGTTCCTGCTCAACTGCCAGTGGGATGACGCGGAGCTTGCCTCGCACCTGAACAATGATACCAAGCGTTACCTTGCGCAGAACAATATCAAATGTTATGTCGTCAATGCTATAGACAAGGCGCGCGAGCTCGGTATGGGCAAACGTACCAATACCATTCTTCAGTCGGCGTTCTTTGCGCTTGCAAATATCATGCCCATAGATGATGCTGTCGGCTATATGAAGTATATGGCAAAGAAGAGCTATCTCAAGAAGGGCGAAGCCGTTGTCGAGATGAATTATAATGCGATCGATGCCGGCGTCAATATAATAAAGGAATTCAAGGTGCCTGCGGAGTGGGCGGAACTTCCCGCGTCCGGCAGAGTCGCCGCAGCCACCGGCAGCCGTCCCGAACTCGTTGAATTCGTCAATGAGATCGTTGCGCCTGTTTCCGAGATGGACGGCGATTCGCTGCCCGTGTCCAAGTTCCTCAAGCATGTCGACGGTACTTTCCCGCAGGGCGCGGCGGCATATGAGAAACGCGGCGTTGCGGTCGAAGTGCCGCAGTGGATCCCCGAAAATTGCATACAGTGTAATATGTGTGCTTATGTCTGCCCGCACGCGACTATACGTCCGTATGCGCTCAGCGAGGCGGAAGCGGCCGATGCGCCTGCTTCGATGAAGTCCGTGCCTATGAAAGGCAAGGGATGTGAGGGTTACAGGTTTGCGATGACCGTCAGCCCGCTTGACTGCATGGGCTGCCGTGTATGTGTGGGCGTTTGCCCCGCAAAGGAAAAGGCGCTCGTGATGGTTCCTCAGGAATCTCAGCTCGACCAGCAGGAAGCGTTCGATTACGCGGTGGCAAAGGTCACAAAGAAAGACCTGCCGTTTGCGGAAACGAGCGTAAAGGGCAGCCAGTTCAATCAGCCTCTGCTTGAGTTCTCGGGTTCGTGCGCAGGCTGCGCGGAAACGTCTTATGCAAGGCTCATCACTCAGCTTTTCGGCGAGCGTATGTATATTTCCAACGCGACCGGATGCTCCTCCATCTGGGGCGGCAGCGCTCCTTCGACGCCGTATACCGTCAACCGCGACAGCGGCAAGGGACCGGCCTGGGCAAACAGCTTGTTTGAAGACAATGCAGAGCACGGACTCGGTATCTATCTCGGCCAGAAGACCATACGCGAGAGACTGATAGGGTATGTGAAAGAGCTGGCGGAGAAGTGCGGTGAAGGCGCGCTGGCCGACGCTGCGGCAGAGTATCTCGCCACCGTTGATGACGGCAAGAAGAATACCGCGGCTGCGGACGCGCTCGTTGCACAGCTTTCCGGGTACAAAGGCGAATGTGAGGAGCTTGCCGGCAAGATTCTGGCTGAAAAAGACTATCTTGCAAAGAAGTCGGTTTGGATCTTCGGCGGCGACGGTTGGGCTTACGATATCGGTTTCGGCGGACTCGACCATGTCATCGCAAGCGGCGAGGACGTGAATATCATGGTGTTTGACACCGAGGTGTACTCCAATACCGGCGGACAGGCATCCAAGGCATCTCAGATCGGTCAGGTCGCACAGTTTGCCGCAGCCGGTAAGGCGATAGGCAAGAAGAACCTTGCGCAGATCGCAATGTCCTACGGTTACGTTTATGTTGCGCAGATAGCAATGGGCGCGGACATGAATCAGACGATAAAGGCGCTGGCCGAGGCAGAGGCATATCCCGGACCTTCACTGGTCATCGGCTATGCTCCCTGCGAGATGCATGGGCTCAAGGGCGGTATGTCGAATTGCCAGTCCGAGATGAAGCGTGCGGTCGAGGCCGGCTACTGGCAGATGTTCCGTTACAATCCGCTGCTCAAGGCAGAAGGTAAGAATCCTTTCGTCCTCGACAGCAAGGAGCCGACTGGCGACTATATTGAATTCATCAAGAGTGAAACGCGTTACAGCAGGCTTGCTCAGTCGTTCCCTGAGAGGGCAGAAGAGCTGTTTGCCAAGGCGCAGGAGCAGGCAAAGGAGAAGTTCCTCAGGCTCAAGAGTCAGGCGGAGCTTTAATGACCGCGGCACAGCCGCGTGATATTAGCAATTGAGAAAGGAGCCGGGCGTTATGGCAGATAACGATGGCAACGTGAAACTTAATCCTCTGGCGATAGCAAAAGCGGTGGTGTTCCTCGTGGCGATCGTGCTTGCCATAGCGCTCGTCTC
>URSI01000139.1 GCA_900550505.1 uncultured Eubacteriales bacterium | reverse complement strand
GATAAATGAGCCCGGCTGTCAACGGTATGCCGAGCCACGCAAGTTTTACAAAGGTATCAAACGAGTCATAGCATTTTATCACGGTTGTGCACAGCAAAAGAAACGGTGCTGTGGTGACAAGGATATCATCGCACAAAAACAGCTGGACGGATATGAGAAGCACAAAAAATATCACGCCCGCGACCTCAAGTCCGAAGGTAGTGATCACGCACGAAACGATCAGCAGCGCAATGAGGTATGATTTTGTCAGGAAAAATGAGCGCAGTTTTGAAATCACGGCTGTTACCACCTCTTCTTTCCGGCGTTCACACGGCGCATTATAACACGATATATACAAAAATTCAAGCTTTTGCCCCATATTTTGATTCCGGCTGTCGTATCGGAACACGTGATATGAGCTTCAATGTGTGATGCGGATTTGTTTTTCTTTTTCCGCTGCGGCTGCAAATGCGCTACCGTAGACAGCGCAGGGCGGATCTCCGAACAACTCGCGGTAGTCGGCGCCCATAAAAGAAGCGAAGGTCTCTATGGTATCCAGTCCCATTGAGTGATAGAAGGCAATATCGTCGGCTATCACGTCCGCGTTCGGTGAAAGAAGTGCCGGCGGCTTTTTGAAGCCCGAATTCAGTGCGTTGTCAAGCCAGTATTCAAGCGCTCTTGCTCCGTCCGTACCGAAAATGTCCAGCAGGATCGAAAGCAGCTTGCGGTACCGCGTGTTTTCTTTGCTCTCCTCCGAGCGCATCGGCGTCCTGAGATCGCGTTGCATGGGCGCGAACTGCAGGAACATGCCGGGTTCCGGGCTCAGTGTGGGCGGGTCGAGAAAGTCTGCATATGCCAGATAGGCTATCCGTGCCCGGCTGTCATAGGCACGCAGCCCGCGCAGCACGGCGCGCATCATGATAATGTTGTGGTCTGCGCCCACACGGAGCCGGCGGCATTTTTCACAGCGACACAGCGAGTTGAACGAATCATCCGGCCACAGACAATAGTCGTGGGAAGACTGGTCAAGCAGTGATGCGAGCAGATACGCACGCTCGGACACGATCTCGAGCGCTTCGGGAGAGCTTACGCAGCAGTTGAGGCTGCGGCAGCGTTCACCTTTATCGTCCATACGGAAAAGCTGCGGATCGCTGTCGAACCGCTCGCGCGGGAGAAGCCATTCCATGGCGTGGAGCTCGTAGCATATCTCTATACCGCTGTTTTCGAATTTTCCGAGCGTCTTTCTGACCCCACCCTCAAGCCTTGAAAGCATTCTTTGGACACAGTTGACCTCTTCGGAAACTATTTCATGAACTCCGAGCATATTGAGCCCCGCTTCGGACATCAGATCGAGCCATCTTTCGTCGATCTCATCCGTCAGCAGCACTGCTCCGCGATGTTTGACCATGAGTTTTATCCCCCTTCAGCTTTATAGATCACGAGCAAAGTATAACAGACGCATCACGAGTTGTCAACGATTGCTTGACACGGGTGAAAATACATGGTAAAATCAATCAATAATGAGTAAAGGAAGGTATGTGGTATGAAGAAAAGATTATTTGCGGCTTTGCTTACTACGTTGCTGGTAGTACTTGCGGCTTTCCCGGCTTTTGCCGAAGCCGAGGAGACTCCTGCGGAAAATACGTATCTTGTGCTGACAGGTAAGGGAACGGGCAACATAACGGTCGCCTTTGAGGACGGCGAGCTCGCTGCGGGTCAGACCTACACCGTCAGCGCGGATATTATGTTCGACGGCGTGATACTTAACGGCGGGAACGCTTATCTCAACTACTATCCTTACGATGCCGGCGGAAATCTGCTCAGCGGTTGGATAGACTGGGCAAATACCACGTCGAACGGTACCGTTACGGACTGGTTCCACGCGTCATACACCTTTACCGTGGGCAGTGATGTGGCAAAAACTCATTTCGGCATGGGATTTTATCTCTCCGAGGGCATTATGAAGGTCGATAATTTCAGCATAGTCGACGCGCAGGGCAATGTGGTGTTTTCTGATGATTTTGAGGACGAGGATGTGAGCGACTGGCTCGAGAAGGAACCGTTCCAGTCCGTATCCTTTGAGAAGGGTGAAATAGTCATCGAGTCCGAGGAGAGCAAACCGGAGGAGAGCGTCGCCGAGGAAAGCAAATCCGAGGAAAGCAAACCTGCGGTGAGCAAGCCCGAGAGCAGCAAACCTGTTACGGAGAGCAGCGCGGCGGGCAGCACGGATACGTCTTCCCCTGCCGATGAACAGGACAACACGGGTATGATAATCGCCGTGGTCGTCGCGGCCGTTGTCGTTGTTGCCGTCGTTGTGATCATCGTGGTCACAAAGAAGAAAAAGCAGGCATAAGCCGTAAAGATCGCATAAATTACGAAGATACCCACCGAAAGAAACTTTCGGTGGGTATCGCTTTACGGAAAGTCACGTTACGGGCGTTGCTGCCGAAGAGCTTTTGTTTAACCTCTCGGAATAAGGAGATTTGCCTGTCCTTGTACTGCGGCAGATGACGATGAATTACCGCTGCCGTGGATCCGTGCAGCCCTACGGAGCTGAAAAGCATGTAAGAAAGCCGACCTTCTCGGAGGAGAGGGCCGGCTTGTATATATCCCGATAAGAAAATGCGTTTTTCAGCACGGAGATTTAACCGCGCGACTGCGAGACGACCGCTTTGGTGTCGCGTGCTATCATGAGTTCCTCGTCTGTCGGGATCACATAAACGCGCACCCGTGAGTTTTCGGTGGAAATGTCCGGCACGTCGAGCGAGCGGACATTTGCGTTCTTTTCCGGATCGACCTCAACGCCGAACCATCCGAGCCCGTCGCACACCGCCTGGCGGAGAGCCGGCGTGTTTTCGCCGATGCCGGCAGTGAAAACGATCGCATCCAGCCCGTTCATGGCGGCAGTGTAGGCGCCTATGTATTTTTGTATCTGATAAGTCAGTATGTCGAACGCCAGCTTTGCCTCTTCATCACCCTGTGCGATCTTTGCCGCGACGGCTCTGAGGTCGCTTTCGCCGCACATACCGTAAAATCCGCACTGCTTGTTCATCCAGTCGCCCATATCCTGCGCGGATATGTTCTCTTTTTCCATGATATACGGTATTATCGCAGGGTCGACGGAGCCGCAGCGCGAACCCATGATGACGCCTTCGAGCGGGGTGAAGCCCATACTTGTGTCTATTACCTTCCCGTCTTTTACCGCGCTTATTGATGAACCGTTGCCCAGATGGCAGGTGACGATGCAGCGGCCCTGCGCGCCGTTGAGATATTCCGCCGCTTTGGCGCTGACATAGCGGTGCGAGGTTCCGTGAAAGCCGTAACGGCGGATGGTATGCTTTTCGCGTACGGCCTTATTTATCGGGTAGGTGTAGGCTTTCGCAGGCATGGTGGAATGGAACGCGGTATCGATCACGAGCACCTGAGGGATGCCGGGCAGGTTTTCGATACATCCGCGCAGCCCCATAAGGTGCGGTACGGTGTGAACGGGAGCTATTTCGCGGCACTTTTCAAGGTCGGCGATGACGGCGTCGTCCACGAGCACCGGACGGGTCAGCCATTTGCCGCCGTTGACGACACGGTGTCCGACAGCGTAGAGCTGGCTCACGTCTTTTATTACGCCGTATTCCTCGGAAAGCAGCATATCGAGCATTTTGCGCGTTGCCACCGAATGATTGGCAAGCGGTTCTGTGTCGCTGTATACCTTGCCGTCGGTCAGCCTCGTGTGGCGTGCTGCGCCCTTGTCACCGATCTGCTCACAAAGCCCCTTGCAGAGCACTTCCTCGGTCTCCATATCAAACAGCTGGTATTTCA
>URSI01000138.1 GCA_900550505.1 uncultured Eubacteriales bacterium | reverse complement strand
TCCTTTTATTTTACTTCAGTTGATCCTGACCGGCACGTCGCGGTCTGCAAGGTATCGCTTCAATTCGGGGATCTTTACCTGTCCGGAATGGAATATGCCCGCCGCAAGTCCGGCGTCGACACCGGGCAGCTCAAAAAGCGCGGCGAAATGCTCCGCACAGCCGGCGCCGCCCGACGCTATAACGGGGATGCCGACACGCGCCGTGACCGCCATGAGCATCTCAAGGTCGAATCCGCCGCGCACGCCGTCGGTGTCTATGCTGTTGAGCACTATTTCTCCCGCGCCCTCAGCCTCTCCGCGTACCGCCCACTCAAGCGCGTCCAGCCCGGTGCGCTCACGCCCGCCCTTGGCATACACCATATAACCGCCGTTCTCCCGGCGCACATCCATTGAAAGCACGACGCACTGATCACCGTACTTCTTTGCCGCACGCCCTATCAGTGACGGGTCACGGATAGCTCCGGAATTCACGCTTACCTTATCCGCACCTGCCCCGAGCACACGTGCAAAGTCATCGAGCGTGTTTATTCTTCCGCCTACCGTAAGCGGAATAAATATCTGCGAAGCGACACGCTCAAGAACGTCGGTAAACAGCGGACGTTTCTCAAAAGACGCCGTAATGTCATAGAAAACCAGCTCGTCTGCGCCCGAATCATTATAATATGACGCAAGCGCGACAGGATCGTCGATATCCTTCAGGTCTTCGAACCGCGTGCCCTTGACGACCCTGCCGTCGCGGATATCAAGGCAGGGTATGATACGTTTTGTCAGCATGGCGTATTCTCCCGGGCGGTCCTGACGGCGAGCGAAAGATCTATCAAGCCTTCATACATCGCTTTCCCAATTATCGCACCGTCAAGTCCCATAGCTGCCAGTGCCGCTACCTCTTCAAGCGTGCTTATGCCTCCCGATGCCGTTATCTTCAACCCTTTTATCTCGGAAAGCCTGCGGTATGCTTCGATGTTTGCGCCTTTGAGCATACCGTCCCGTGAAATGTCGGTACAGATGACGGCCGTGACCGAGCGCTCAAAAAGCGATCTGCAAAAATCGAATGCATCGGTATCACTCGTCTCTGTCCACCCGTCGGTGGCAACGAACCCGTCACGGAAATCGACGCCCACACAAACCCGGTCACCGAGCTCGCTGACGGCACGGGCGAGAAATTCCGGATCCTTCAGCGCCGCCGTACCGAGTATCACACGGCTCGCGCCCGCTTCGATGTACCGTCTTGCGCGGTCCATGTCACGGATCCCGCCGCCTACCTCCGTATACATATCCGTGGAAGAAACAACGGAACTGATGAGTTCAAAATTCGAATTCTCCGGCTCCTTCGCACCGTCAAGATCGACTATATGCAGCGCAGTCGCACCGGCTGCGGCAAACGATCTTACAGCCTCAAAGGGGCATATCTCATATCGCCGTACATCTTCGTATTCCCCGCGGCACAGGCGTACTACCTTGCCGCCGAGTATGTCAATGGCAGGAAAAATCCTCACTTAACAACACCTCACATCACATACGCGCAAAGGCGCCGAGTATCGCGAGCCCGACGGCACCGCTCTTTTCCGGATGAAACTGACAGCCGCACACGTTGCCGGACGCCACCACTGCCGTAACCGGCTGACCGTAATCCGTCACGGCGCACAGACTGTCTTCGCAGCCGACCGCATGAAACGAATGGACAAAATAAACGTGGTCGCCCTCTCTTACATCCGCAAGCAACGGGGTATCAGCGGTAATATGCAGCGCATTCCAGCCCATATGCGGCACCTTCAGAGTGCCGCCCAGCGGCACAACACGTCCTTTCAGAAATCCGAGCCCCTTATGTGTGCCGTATTCCTCGCTCTCTTCGAATAAAAGCTGCATGCCGAGGCATATCCCTAAAAACGGCTTTTCATCCTTGAGCTTTTCCAGCAAAGGTATCAGCCCGGTCTTTTCCAGCTGAGCCATGGCGTCCCCGAAAGCGCCCACACCGGGCAGTATTATACGGTCCGCATCCACCAGCTCCTGCGGGCGCGATGTTACGATACAATCGTGACCGAGATACTTCAAAGAACGTGAGATGCTGAAAAGATTTCCTATTCCGTAATCAACGACAGCTATCATAATACACCTTTAGTTGACATGACGCCGCTGCCGCCGAGCTCCACCGCCTGACGCAGCGCACGTCCGAAGCCCTTGAACGCCGCCTCAAGTATGTGATGTGTGTTCGTGCCGGCAAGCTGAAAAAGATGCACCGCCGCACCGAACTCACGGCAAAAGGCCGTGAAGAATTCGCATGCAAGCTCCGTGTCGAACCCGCCTATCTGCTCAGCCGGAAGCCTCAGCCCCCAGCCGAGAGTGCCGCGACCGCAGATATCCACCGCGGCTATGACGAGCGCCTCGTCCATCGGGAGAGCTATGCTGCCATAACGGTTGATGCCGCGTTTGTCACCAAGTGCATCGGTGAACGCACGGCCGAGCGTTATGCCGATATCCTCTGCCGAATGATGAAAATCCACCTCGGTGTCGCCACGGCATTCTATATTGAGCAAAAATCCACCGTGAAAGGCGAAAAGCTCCATCATATGGTCAAAAAACCCGTTTCCGGTGTGGATACGGCTGTCACGCCCGTCCGGAACGTCAAGCGCGAGCGTGATACGGATATCCGTCTCACCCGTGCGACGGCTTACATCAGCGTTTCTCATCATAAACCTCTAATATGGATTTTGTAGCGTCAAGAACTGCCCGGACATCCGATTCGCTGCCCACGGTTATCCTGACACGGTCTTTTATCCGCGGACGGTCGAAATGTCTCACGAGTATACCGCGTTCGGCAAGAGCCGTATGGTAATCCGGACCGCTCAGTCCGACCGGAGGTCGGGCAAAGACAAAGTTCGCAAGGCTGTCAGTAACATCAAAGCCCATATCACGCAGCCCGTTTGCAAGCACTTCGCGGCACAGCATGACGCTTGCACGCGTTTTTTCGAAATATTCCCTGTCACAGAGCGCCGCCTCAGCCGCGGCAAGGGCAAGAGCCCCGACATTATATGGATTAAAAGAGCAGCGCAGTCTTTCAAGGTCGGCGATCAGCTCCGCACATCCGACAGCAAAGCCGACACGCGCGCCGGCAAGCGAACGCGATTTTGAGAACGTGCGTACGACAAGAAGGTTCGGCAGCTTCACCGCCGCACTCACGCAGCTTTCGCCCCCGAAATCCACATAAGCCTCGTCTACCACTACGAGCCTTGAAGGCCGGCTCCGCGCAAGCTCCACTATACCCTCAACAGGCAAAAAAAGCCCGGTAGGCGCGTTCGGGTTTGCTATGAAAACCGTACCGCCCGTATCATAATAGTCCGCGATATTTATCGAAAAATCATCCGAAAGCGGTATGATATGCTGCTTTACCCCGAACATATCACAGAAAACCGAATAGAAACCATATGTCTCGTCGGCAAAAACCGCACCGTTGGGACACAGCGCGTGAAAGCAAAATGCGAGCACCTCGTCGCTGCCGTTGGAAACAGTGACGTTTTCCGGCTCCACCCCCAGTTCCGACGCGAGCGCAGCGCGCAACGAAGCCGCCAGCGGGTCCGGATAAAGGTTGAGCGTACCCACGGCCTCCGCCACCGCCCGCGTCACTGCGGGAGAAGGCGGAAACGGGCTCTCGTTCGTGTTCAGCTTCACGCAGCGTCTCGGATCGGCAGGTCTGAACCCGGGTGTGTACGGCACGAGCTTTTGCAGTCGCTCGGAAATATAACGGCTCATTCCCTCACCCTTATACTTTCGGCATGAGCGGTGAGTCCCTCGGAGCA
>URSI01000137.1 GCA_900550505.1 uncultured Eubacteriales bacterium | reverse complement strand
GGGGCGGGTCGTGATTGTCGACGAATCCGCGGCGGACGGTCTCGGCGCGCTGGAATCGATCCGGGCGGAGAGAGACCGTGCAAGCGCAGAACTTGCCTTGCTGCGTGAAAAGCTTGACTCGTCGATGCGTGAAAATGCAGCGCTTGCGGAACAGAACGAAAGACTGAAGCAGCGGGATGAAAACTCGGGAGATATCGTTGCCGCTGCGGAGGCGAAGGCAAAAGAGCTGATCTCTGCGGCGCGTTTGCGTGCCGCAACAGTCACCGCCGAGAGGGTGTCTGATATCCTGCACCGTATTGATTTGTCACGCGACTCACTTGAGGCGCTGGATGCCCGTGTGCAGAGCATATCTGAGGGACTTTCGGATATCAAGCAGCAGGTGGATGCTGCTGACGGCTGCTTCAAAAAAATATTATGCGGTGATGAAGATTGATATGACAGAAGAGTTTAGGGCAAGAGTCGATGCATTTATAGAAAAAACGCGTTCGGACGTCAAGCGGGACCTTTCGCGTCTTGTTGCGGTGCCGAGCGTTGCTGCGGATGAAGATGGAGAGTTTGTTTACGGCAGAGCCGCTGCTCAGGCACTCGATGTCGCATCCAGTATCGGAAAAGAACATGGATTTTTGACGGAAAATCATGGTTACAGATGTGTCAGCGTGCTGCTTACCGGTGAGACGGAACGGGAGATGGGGATCGTTTGCCACTCGGATGTTGTGCCTGCCGGTGACGGGTGGAGCACCGATCCGTTCACGCTTGTTGAGCGCGACGGTCTGTATATTGGCAGAGGCACGCGGGACGATAAAGGCGGCATTATAGCCGCACTTTATGCCATGAAATTTATTTCTGAGGAATATGGCAAATTGCCTTTTGCCGTTCGTTTGATCATAGGCAGCGACGAAGAGCGCGGCATGAGCGATCTGCCTTACTTTCTTGCGACGCGCAGGGCACCGGAATTCTCATTTACCCCTGATTCCGATTATCCCGTTTGCATCGGCGAAAAGGGAATACTCGGATGCGAGGCATTGCTTTGTGACGTAGGCGTCATTGCCGATATACGGGGTGGAACGGCAGATAATTCGGTTTGTGACAGTGTGATTGCCATTATAAATACTGAAAAAGAGTTGACTTCTTCCGACGGCATCACCGTGGCGGGAGAAGAGGGGGCTTATCGTGTCACGGCTACCGGAAAGACCGCACATGCTGCATATCCGGACGGATCGGTCAACGCAGTGTCTGTTTTGGCATCCTATTTGCTCGACAATGATGTCACTTCAGACCCGCGTGAGACGGCGGCACTCAAGATAATGGCAGGTCTGTCTGAAAGTGACGGGTCTGTGTTCGGGATAGCGGGTGCGGATACAAAAAGCGGTCCGCTGACTTGTATCTGCGGACGCGTTTTTGTGCGTGATTCAAGGATCGTAACAGATATAAACATACGTTATCCTGTTACGGTGGTAGGCGGTGACGTGTTTGCGACACTTTCGTCACGTCTTGCATTGTCCGGTTTTGAGGCGGAATTGAAGTACGATAAATCACCATATTATTTCGATCCGTCCGGAAAGCACGTCAGGGCGTTGATAGATGCATATACGCAGATTACCGGAAGAACAGATACTACCTATACCACCGGCGGCGGGACATATGCGCGTGCGTTTCCGAATACGGTAGCTTTCGGACTTACTTTTACCGACGCTGCCGGATTGCTCGGAGAGGGGCGGGGCGGTCCTCATGAGCGTGATGAATATATAGCGCTGCGCGAATTGGAGGATTCAATACGGATCTTTGCCGCGGCGCTCCTTAATCTTGCCGAACGGTAAACGGCTGTTCGAGCGCGATATCGATAGTGTAAACAAGCTCTCCGGTCAGTTCGGCGGAGCTTGTTTCTTCGTTGTACGTCACGGTGAAATCGGCTGTAACGATATCGCCGCCGCATTGCTCACACATCGATTCAAATGTGTCACGGGCGATCGCCTCGGCCTGTTCGTATGTGTACTCGATATCGCGGAACACCTGCTCGTACCGTGTAGTTATCCTGACGTCAAAAGGCAAGCGCAGAACTCCGAAGAGACTCGCTCTTCTGAAGGAATCAGTCATAACCGAGTATTCAAAATCTTCATCGCCAAATGTCAAAGTTTTCCCGAAAAAGCAATAGCTCTTTGTCTGCGCGGTGTTTGATGTCAGCACCGCTATCCTTTGCTTCAGCGGGACAGTGATGTTGATCGGTTTTGAGCACTCCGCGATCACTCTTCCTGTCGAGCGTACGAGTCCTGTCGTGCCGTCGCTTCGCTCGAATGCGCCGCTGACGAGCAGTTGACCGCGCCATACGGCGTCGCCGACTTTGACTGACGGAAATCCGCTCAGCGCCTCGACAGATACGATGACCCCGTTTTCTGAGGCGATAAGATTAGAGTATTCCGGCGTCTTTTCTTCCTCATGGATGATACGCTCGCGCAGCTCGACAGTGGCTATCGTGCCGCGTACATTTACTGCAACGAATGAGTATTCGCGGTTTTCAAGCAAGAAACGCATCTCAGTGTCAACTATGTCAAGATCGGGAATGTAATCGCCGGCGGCAACACCCGCCTTATCGAGCGCATCGAGTAATTTCGGGGTGATATCGGCGTCCTTCAGTCGGACTTCCCATATGAAATTTCCGGCAATAAGCATAAAAGCAAAGCCCAATGCCGCACCGATCATCAGGCCGGTCCGCCGGCGGTAGCGATAAATAAGGTAGGCGAGTCCTTTGGTGCTTACGACTTTTATCGGTATGCCGACACGGGCTGCCATCTTCATGAGCTTCGGTGCCGATATCAGTGCGCAGTCAAATTCAAAACCTTCCTTCAAGCCGGTACAAAAAAGGCTCTCGCTTATCAATACGTTTGCGGTTCGGCGTGCGAATTCAGAATTTACTCTGCAATGAATGCTTCCGCAGATAAAAGACAGAAGTTTCAGAAATATTTTCATTTTTCCTCATACCTGATGTTGAGTATGCGTCCGATTATTGACAATCGTTCTTCGTTCATGGCACCCAGCCCGAGGCCTTCACCCTCAATGGTGACCGTACATCTGCGCAGCGCTACCGCAATGAGTTTTGAAGAATATTCGGTGAGAACGCCGCGACCTTCGATCAGCAGTTCACGGTTCCCGTGCATTTCGAAAAAGGGTTCGGTGAATTGAAACCTTTCTTTCATGGATTTTGCCTCCGCATCTACTGTAGTGTATATCGACTGTTATATATGACAAATAGTATATATGCCGAACATGATATCGCTATGCTGCGGTACGGTGCCAAAGACAATATTTTATCACGACCGCGATATTTTCGATCTTTTCCGCATAGGATGCAACGGTGATGATAATGACGGCTGCCGCAGCTTTGACAGCATTTTTGATTTTGCTTATTTTTCCTGATACATTGGCCGCTGCAGCGCTGGAAAACCTGCGCACCTGCGGTGCGGTTATAGTACCTTCACTCTTTGTTTTTGCCGTATTGGGTGAGCTTTTGCCCGTTGAAAGCTGGCTAGTACGCGCGGGCAGAAGTACCACGTCCCGAACGGTTACAGGTTTGCTTATATTTGCTTTCGGGACCTTGTGCGGCTTTCCGCTCGCTGCACGGCTTTCTTCCGGACTTCATCGCAGCGGAGCTATCACGCGCAGGGAACACATTTTGTTTTGTTGTGTGTGCAGCAATGTCGGAATGGGATTTGCGTTAGGACCTGTCAGGGAAGTGACGGAACATTCTCTTGCAGTATACCTGACGGTGCTCGTCTCCTCGCTTGTGTGCGGGGCAATTTTTCTTTTGATAATACCAAATC
>URSI01000136.1 GCA_900550505.1 uncultured Eubacteriales bacterium | reverse complement strand
CTACGCAATCCCTTGTCAGTTTCGACAGTCCACTTGATTATACCATATTTTTCTTTTCTGTCAAGTATCGCGCTGATTTTCGGTATAAGATAATACTCGTCAAGGCATTGTTCAACCGCCTCGCGCGACTCCGGCATAAGGGTGGAAAGATCCCTTATTATCGCCTTCTCATGACCGTCGGAATCAAGCAGTGTGATGTACCTCGAAAGACCACTCAACGGGAAGAGCCGCCGCGGTTCAACTGAGTCAAAAGTATCACCGTCGTATATCTCACATTTCACGTGAGTAGCATCCACACGGGTAAAGCGCGCCATATCGCCGTCAATATAAAACCGTCCCATGATGCTCTCCTCTCAACTAAGCTCGATGTTGTCGGAATCAGCCAATGATTGGATCTTGATGAGTTTATAAAACCTACCTTTCAACGCCATCAGTTCCTCGCGAGTACCGCACTCAACAATCCTGCCTTTGTCCACAACTACGATCTTATTTGCTTTACGCAGAGTTGAAAGCCTATGTGCTATCATCAACGTAGTTCTTCCGCTGATCAGACGATCAATCGCCTCTTGTATCAAACTCTCGGTCTCAGAGTCAACGGAAGCGGTTGCCTCGTCAAAGACAAGAATGCTTGGATTCTTCAAAACGGCTCTGGCGATCGAAAGACGTTGCTTTTCGCCTCCGGAAATACCGACCCCGCGCTCACCCAGCATCGAATCGTATCCGTCCGGCTGATTGGCAATAAACTCGTGAGCATTTGCCACCTCCGCGGCATGTATCACTGCCTCAATATGCGCGCCCGGCACACCGTAAGCGATATTATTGAAAATTGTATCCGAAAACATCATCGGCTCCTGCTGAACGTAGCCTATCTGCGAGCGATAGTATCCGATGTCTATTTCTCTGATATCCGTTCCGTCAATCAATATCGTGCCTTCGTAATTATCATAAAACCGCATCAACAGATTTATGAGCGTAGACTTACCCGAGCCCGTAGTACCAACTATCCCCACGATATCACCGGGTTCAATCTTCAGATTTATATCACTCAGTGTTTTCTTGGTTCGATCAAATGAAAAACTTACGTTGCAAAACTCTATGGCGCCTGATATTTTCTCCGGTGTCTTACCCTTACCGAAATCAGGCTCAGCCTCTGCATCCAGTATATCCAGCACACGCTCGGCTGCCGCAAGCGCCCCTTGATACGAGTCGCTCAAATATGCAAAAAAGTTGACGGGACCGTAAAACATCGACGTATAGCTGATAAAAGCTACAAGGTCACCAAGCTGGAACGAAGGATCAGTGAGGTCAATAACCCAGCTACCGCCGACACCCCATATCAGCAATGAACCGCATGTCACGACGAAAGAGACGATAGCCGGAAACGCGTTTGTTATCTTTGCAGAGCGCACATCAACTTTGTACCACTCTTCATTCTGACGCTCAAAACGCTCTACCGCACGCTTTTCACCGGCAAACGATTTTACTATCCTGACACATGGTATGGTATCTGTCAAAACCGAAGAAACAGCAGCCCACCGACGCCAGATACGTCTGTAAAACGGTGCGATCTTTCGCCCGAATATCTTTGCGCCAACAACAACTATTGGAACAGGGAGAAGCGACATCAATGTCAGTCTCCAGTTGCTGGTGAGCATGATGATCATAATGCCCACAAGCAAAAACGCCTGCACGACCACCTCTTGTGAGATCCGAAGCATAAAAGCCTGTATCGTGGCAGTATCACCGCTGATCCTGTTTATTACCGAACCTGTAGAGGTGCGGTCATAAAAGCGCATCGGCAACTTCTGTGCTTTTGCATACACGTCATTACGCAGCGCCTGAACTATCCGGTCACCGCTGCATCTGAGCATATAGTTTCTGAAACCGCCGATAGCATACTGAAGCACATACGAAATAAGCAATAACCACACTATCCCATAGAGCATGGACTTGTCTGCATTTGGGATAACATCATCGATCAGCTTTGATGTGAGTGAAGGTGGCAAAAGAGCCATTGCCGTTGTTATGCACGAAAGCACAAGGCAAATGATCAGAGTGGTTTTATGAGGCTTTACGTATTGCATCAGCTTCCCGGCGATTTTCGCCTTTGACTGACACTGTATGCACTCGGCGCCCGGTCTGAGAAGCGCACGTCCGCACTTGGGGCAGACACTCATCAAACGCTCATAAGTCGCCTCAATAACGCCAAGTTCCTCGTCCACGTCCGCTCCGCCGGCAATCGCGGTGATGTAATGTGCCGCTGCTTCAAAAAGAGATGCGACCGCATATGTAAACCGCAGGAGCTTTACCTTTTTACCGTCGCTGAATTCGCAATACAGACAGGCGTTACCGTACATACGCTTGACCGTCATCTCACGGACATCAGCAATACGATAAACCGAGATCGTGCCGTCTACAACAGCAAAGGATTCTCGGTTCGCGGCAAATACACACTCACCGTATTTACCCTCTGTCAACATATCGCCGACGATATAGAATTCCCTCACGGGAAATTCAGAATCCAGCAGAGTCATTGCCCATAAAGGGATATCTTTGTTTCCGTGTACTGTACTCATAAGGCACCTCGCGGCAAGCGCCATATTTGCCCCATATGGTGCAGAACGGTCCGCCACGTTGACGTTAGTATAATAATGTGACAAAGGCAAGTCAAGTTGATTTTTTGACCTAATTTTTGTTCAGCAAGAACATTGTTTTAGTTATATTGCACAGTTTGCGTCTTTGCCTCAAGAACCAAAAAGATTCTGAGACAGGTAGCGTTCGCCGGTGTCCGGCAAAATAACCACAACAAGTGCATTCTCATCATTGATACGTTCCGCTTCACGTACTGCGGCACAAAGAGCAGCACCGGATGATATACCGCACAGCATCCCCTCTGAACGGGCGAGCAAACTGCAGAAACGACACGAATCTTCAAAGGACGACGTATCGACAAAATCAACAACACTCGTATCAAGTGTATGGGGGATAAAGCCCGCGCCAATACCCTGTATACCATGTGTGCCGCTTTTTCCGGTGGTAATAAACGGAGACTCGTCCGGTTCTACGCCGATAATACGTACATCACTCAAATGCTCCTTCAAAAAGCGTCCGGCTCCCGTGATCGTGCCGCCGCTTCCTATTCCGGCGACAAATGCGTCAAGCCGGGCGCCGCAATCACGAAAGATCTCCGGACCGGTCGTTTCGTAATGTGCAAGGGGATTGGCCGGATTTTCAAACTGCAACGGCATAAAAGCATTTTCTTTTTTTGCTATCTCCTTTGCTCGCTCGATAGCCCCACGCATACCGACTTTACCGTCTGTGAGCACCACCTGAGCGCCGTATGCGGAAATAAGACGTCGGCGCTCTATACTCATAGTATCCGGCATTGTGATCACTACGCGGTAACCGCGCATCGCTCCGATGGCCGCCAGTGATATCCCCATGCTGCCGCTTGTTGCCTCAACGATGGCAGAACCTGGGCGCAACACCCCACGGGTTTCCGCGTCATTGATCATATACAATGCCGCTCTGTCCTTAACACTGCCGCCTGGATTCATAAACTCAGCTTTTGCAGCGATCCGTGTTTTTATCCCTAATTCGCGTCCAAAACGTAAAAGCAATATGAGCGGTGTCGAGCCGACAGCTTTTTCAAAACCGTAAAACATTTCTACCAACTCCTATAATATGTATTGCGGCAATCCGCCACAAAAAACCGAAGAGCCGCCTGAACTGTCAGCAACGGCTCCTCGCAACTGCAATCATTTTACAATTATGCGAACAAACTTATTTTTTCCCTTGCGAAGTACAAATGTTCCCGGCGTCTC
>URSI01000135.1 GCA_900550505.1 uncultured Eubacteriales bacterium | reverse complement strand
CATATGTTGGGCGTAACATGTGAATGTATAAGCAGCGCTGTATTCACGGGGAATACCGCCATGCTGTATTTGCTTTGCGGATTTGATCCTACTGCGCTTTCTCGTGCGCCGTTCCAGGCTGACAGGCTGTTTGACTGTGAGATAGATGGTTCGTCCTTCGGACTGCGGGCGCCTGTTTACCTTCCGCCATGTGTGTCCGCTTTTGTCGGGGCTGATGCCGTTTGCGCTGCGCTCGCGGTAGGTATCGATCGTTCTGAACAGTCCGTGGTGATGACGGATATCGGTACTAACGGTGAGACCTTTATTTCCTGTGACGGACGGCTGGTGTGTGCTTCGGCGGCGGCGGGACCGTGCTTTGAGGGAGTAGGACTTAGTTGCGGGATGCTGGCGGCAGATGGCGCCATAAATCACGTGTTCTACAATAACGGTACGGTGACGTTCGAAACAGTGGGTGATAAGCCGGCGATAGGGCTTTGCGGCTCGGGGGTCATTGATTCATTTGCAGTGATGTTGAAATCAGGTGTGCTTGACGAGACTGGTGCGCTTGAAGGCTATTCGTGGAGGATAGCAGATACGGACGTTTTGGTTACTCAGAGCGATGTGCGTGCGGTGCAGCTTGCAAAAAGTGCGATACGCTCGTGTATAGAAACTTTGTCGGAATACTGCGGTGTGCCGCGCCGCGCATTGCTCGCAGGTGGCTTTGGAAGTGCGATAGATATGGCATCCGCCTGTGATATCGGATTACTTCCCGAATACTTCAGAAGCGCCCAAGCTGTTGGGAACGCAGCGCTCGACGGGGCCGTCATGCTTATGATTGACAGTTATGCCCTGAAACGTGCAAGATGGATAGCACAGACAGCTGAGCCTGTCGACCTCATGAATAATAAGACGTTCGGTGACCGTTTTATCGAAAACATGATGTTTTAAGTGGTTTTAAAGGCAAGGCTTTTATAATTAACTTTTTGATGAGAGGTGCTGTAACATGAAAATTTCCGTTGTGACGGGAGCCGGAGGCGTCCTTTGTTCGGAGTTTGCCGCGGCACTTGCCAAAAAAGGGTATGCTGTGATGTTGCTCGACATCAACAGTGATGCGGCAGAGCGCATTGCCTCGGCGATAACGGCAGACGGCGGTATCGCTGCTGCATACAGGGCAGACGTTCTTGACCGTGAAATGCTTGAAAGCGTCAAAACAAGGATCAACGATGAATACGGCAGTGTATCCTTGCTTATCAACGGCGCCGGCGGAAACAGTCCGCGTTGTACTACGGATAAGGAATATTATCAACAGGGGGATATTGAAGACGAGAAAGTCAGGAGCTTTTTCAAGCTTGACCGTGACGGGTTTGAGTTTGTTTTCGGGCTCAACTGCCTTGGTACCGTCATTCCCACTCAGGTGTTTGCAGTCGATATGCTGCAAAACGGCGGATGCATCGTAAATGTTTCTTCAATGAACGCCCTGCGCCCTTTGACACGGATACCTGCGTACAGTGCGGCAAAGTCAGCGGTTTCAAATCTCACGCAGTGGATGGCGGTTCATTTTGCGCCTGCGTCCATAAGGGTCAACGCAATAGCACCCGGGTTTTTCGCTACTTCACAGAATCGTTCATTGCTGTTTAATGAAGACGGCTCCGCAACGGCGAGGACAGAGAAAATACTTAGGGCCACGCCCATGGGCAGATTGGGTATCCCGAGTGAGCTGATAGGCACATTGCTTTGGCTGATCGACGACGAAGCTTCGGGATTTGTAACGGGCATAACGGTCCCGGTCGACGGTGGGTTTTCGGCGTATTCGGGTGTCTGACCGTGAAAGAGTTTACGGCACCGCTTATGATAGCGGACAGTGAGTTGCGCGTATGCTCAAAAACGGGTGGATTTGAAGCATACGGAGTTGATTTCAGACTTAGAGCATCGCTTTGGAATTATTTTGGCAAGCGAGGTGTCGACAGATTGCTGGGCTTGCTCGGCGGTACTGCTGAGTATGTAGAATACAGACGTGGTACTATCCAAAGTTTTGTCGGTGTAAGGAGCAATGACAATTATTATTGTGTTTTGTGTACTCTTCAGCAATTGTTGGAATCGAGAATTGCAGAACTTACCGGTGTACGTGAAAATATCGTAAGACGTCATTATGAACGAGTCTTTTCTTTTCCTGACGCAGCCGATATGTTCGGGCGGAAAACTCGTAGACGTTATGGAGCGGCATTTACTGACAGACTCGTTGACTGCGCGAGGATCGAATTTGCTCTAAGACTCAACCGCGCAGCGGAACGAACGGTTTCAGTTGATGTAGAGTCGCTCATACGGATATGTGCGGAGCTTTACGGTTCAGTCGGAGCAGCGTTTAAAATATCCGGCGAAAGTGCCGGCATCGGCAGCGCATTTTACGACACTACGGATCTTGCTCTGGTAATAGGCGTTATCACGGATTATGCAGTTACATTGCGTTCGCAGGGGCCGATAAGTTTTATTCTTTCGGGATCCATCGGTTCTTTTGTGCTGAAAGTTTGCTTTCGTCACGGACTGGGAGAAAAGATACAGGGGTTGTCAACCGAAGCGTTTGTTTATGAAAATTTTTCGGATGTTCCTGAGCATGAGATCGCATTTAACTTTTATCTGCTGCACCGTATCTGCCGTGAATATGGTTGGAGACTCGGACTGACCTGTACGCCTATTGAAAACGATGCGGTTATAACGCTTGCGATCCCGGTAATGCGTCGAAATATTTTTGTCTTGTCAAATCATACTGAGAAGAATGATAACAGGGCCATACTTTCATGTATAATAGGACGTGAGAGGTATACTGACGAGTGATTGCATCTGAATAAGGAGAAAGACAATGAAAAAGACACTTGCACTTGTGCTTGTCATGATGTTCGTGCTCTCTGCCAGCCTTGTCACCACTGTTTCCGCTGAAGATGCCGTTCTTGAAGGTGAATGGTATCCGTGGATAATGGATGGCTCTGAGGTCACTCTCGGTAGCGTCAAGATTGACGATTCCATGATTTGTGACGAGTTCTCGTCCAACTGGGAGATCAGAGCTCAGGACATTCAGGAGAAGATCACTGAGACTTATATGACGCCGGCTTCTGTTTGGACGACTGATGCGTCCGAAGATTTTGTGCTTGCCTTCAAGGTAAAGCCGGGCAGCTTCGTTCAGATCGGTTTCCTTCACAATGTAGGTCAGGGCAGTGCGGATGCCGGATTCCCGATCATCGCCACCGATGGTTCTGACGCTACGGATAAGATGACCCTTGAGTATTCGGTGGATGGCGAGACCTGGTACACCTGCACCGGCCTTGAGGTCATCGGTGAGACTGACGGCAATAAGCTGGGAACCCTCACCTCTGGCATGACCGGCTACGAGGCTCCCATAATGACGCATGTCGGTGACGGCGTTGCTGCGTATAGTGAGGACTATTTTGTGATCCAGGGTACGGTCGGTTCCGAGGCAAACTATGTACGTTACACGTACTTTGCCGACGGCAGAACTACTAACTGGGATCCCTGCGTCCGTGACGCTGTTGTCACTGCACCTACCAGCTCCGGCGATAGCTCCGAGGGCGCTGAGACTCCCGACACCGGTGACAATACGATACTCTTTGTCATCGCTATGGGCGTTGCTCTTACCTGTGCGGTAGTCGTTGTTGCCAGAAAGAGAAGGGCTTAACTGATTGGTAGTCTTTAGAGACTGACGTTAAGATCGTTTTAAGCGGTCGGGCATATGCCCGGCCGCTTTTTTGACTTTTGAACTTTAAAAAACGATTTTGGCATGAGAAGGTGGTTGGTTCTACTCCCAAAATCGTAAAAATGTGATATAATGAAAGACATGGAGACAAGA